>JANQLT010000203.1 GCA_028280455.1 Kiloniellales bacterium | reverse complement strand
GTCGTCCGATAAGACCTTGAAGAGACTCTCGAAAACACCGCGTTCTGCCCAACGCCGGAAGCGGCGGAAAACCGAGTTCCAGCACCCAAAGCGCTCATGCAGATCGCGCCAAGGCGCTCCCGTGCGCGCCATCCACAAAATGGCTTCCACAAAAAGCCGATTGTTCTTTCCAGAACGACCAGGGTCGCCCGCCTTGCCAGGAAGAAGCGGCGCAAGACGCTGCCACTGCGCATCACTCAAGACATCTCGATCCAAGTCTGCCTCCTTCCAAAAGACAGTCTTGAATCACAAACCGCGCCGAGCTGGGAATCCCCTAAATGTCCACAGGCCCTAGTCGGGTCGACCTAGTTCGATACTGAAAGCGCGCCGAAAGGTAGGCCCTCTAGGGTTCGCTCAAACTTGGAGAGCGAACCCATGCAAGTCACCGGAATGCTCCATGGCGCCAAGCTGCTCAAGCACGTCGGCTTTCCGACCGCCGAGGTGCTCGGGCCCGAGGCGACGGAGGACGAGGTCCAGGGCCTCATCGAACGCCATGGATCGGTTTTCATAAAGCCGGTCTTCAAGGGCGGCGTCGGCAAGAAGGGCAAGTCCGGCCTGATCGGCCGGGCCGGCGATCTCCGCGCCGCCATGCAGGAGAAGGAGCGGCTCTACTTTGCCGAGCACCGCCACGGCAACGCCACGGCCAAGGCCCAGGGCGTGACCTTCGAAGGGGCGGTGCCGGCGGAGCACGAGGTCTACGTCTCGATCACCGACGACACCCGCTTCCGCGCGCCGACCATGACGCTGACCCATCGCGGCGGGGTCGACATCGAGGAGCTGGACAAGACCGAGATCGCGACCGTGCCCTTCGAGGCGCTGACCGGGCTCAAGGCCTTCGTCGTGGCCAACGCGCTGTCCGACATCCGGGCGCCGAAGGAGATCATCTCGCCCCTCGTGCAGCAGGTCCCGAAGCTCTGGGAGCTGATGCACCACTACGGCATGACCACCCTGGAGCTGAACCCGATCCGCATGCAGCCGGGCCGCGGCGGTCGCCTGACGCCGGTGGCCTGCGACTTCAAATGCGGCTTCGACCGCGACGATCCCCGGGTCGCGCGGCTGGGCCTGCCGGATCATCTCTTCGCCGCCGACGTCTCGGCCTTCGAGCAGGAGGTGAACCAGCTCCGCACCCATCAAGGGCAGTCCGACGTCTTCGTCATCAACGACAAGGGGACGATCCTGGCGCCGACCTTCGGCGGCGGCGCGAACAGCCTGGTCACCGAAGTGCTCGGCGATGCGGCGATCATCTCCTCGGACTTCGGCGGCAATCCGCCCTACGAGAAGATGAAGGCCGTGGCCGGCATCTGCTACCGGCACTTCCTCGCGCAGACCAACGTGCTCTTCATCATCGGCGGCAAGTCCAACAACACCGACATCTTCGAGACCTTCCGGGCGATGGGTGACGCCCTTCGCCAATATGTCTCCGAACATGGCCCGACGCCGCTCTATGTGGTGGTCGGGCGTGGCGGGCCGAATCTGGTGCGCGGCATGGGCGCGCTCGGCGAGACCTGCGACAGCCTCGGCCTGCCCTACCGCTTCTTCGGCTTCGACAGTGCGATCTCGGAGGTCGTGACCTACGCGAAGAAGGTCGACCAGTGGATGCGGGCCGGCGGCCGCGACGAGATCGCCCGCCATCTCGGTCTCAAGCAGGCGGCCTGAGGGGAGGGAAGGAACCATGTATCGCCAAGGCATCGAGGGCTTCCCCTATTATCTCGGCGTCGGCTCGCTGGCGGAGGTCGCGACCCCCGAGGACCGGGTCTGCGTCCTGAACATCCTCGGCGGCGAGTCGCGCCAGGTCTCGCCGACCAGCCACGCCTTCTCGGGCGGCAACATCGCCTTCGGCACCTCTCCCGGCCGCGGCGGCCAGGTGCTCAAGACGCCGGCGGGCGAGATCCCCGTCTTCAACAACGTGCGGGAAGGGCTGGAAGCCGGGCACACCTTCAACAGCGGGGTCGTCTACCTGCCGCCCTCCGGCGTGCGCGACGGCGTGGCGGAGCTGATCCGGGTCAACCCGGGCATGAAGAAGATCGTCATCATCACCGAGAAGATCGCGGTGCATGACGCCCGCGAGATCCGCGCGATGGCGCAGGCCAACGGCGTCGACGTCTTCGGCGGCAACTGCCTGGGCGTGGCGGACTCCTGGAACCGGGTCCGCATCGGCGGCGCCCTCGGCGGCGATCATCCCGAGGAATCGCTGCACAAGGGCTCCGTGGCGATCTTCTCGAACTCCGGCGGCTTCACCACCACCATCGCCCAGTACCTGGCGACCGAGGGCTGGGGCACGACCACCCTCATCTCCTCGGGCAAGGACGTCTACATTCACTTCTCCGCCCGCGACTTCGCCCATGCCTTCCGCAACGACGACCGATCGAAGGCAGCGGTGCTCTATGCCGAGCCGGGCGGCTACTACGAGCAGGGACTGGACTTCGACAAGCCGGTAGTGGCCTGCGTCGTCGGCCGCTGGAAGTCCAAGCTGACCCGCGCGGTCGGCCATGCCGGGGCCATGGCGGGCTCCGGCGACAGGGCCGAGGACAAGGAGCGCTGGTTCATGGAGGCCTTCGGGGTCGAGGCGATCTTCACGCCCGAGAACCCCGTGGTCTCCGCGCGCGGCGCGGTCGTCACCAACATCGCCGACATCCCCGCGGCCCTGACCGCGGTGATGGCGCTCAACCAGGTGTCGCCGGACTTCGACGCCAGGGGCAGCCTGACTCTCAAGCCCTGGATGGCGAACGACCATGGATTGGCGCTGCCGAGCGAGCTGGCGCTTGCGCCGGCGACGGCCCCCGAGCCCTATGCCGAGCAGATCGCCGCCCTGGGCCGGCAGGTCGGCGCCGTCATCGCGCGCCAGACCATGAAGGACAAGTCCGGCGCCAGCGTGATGGACCCCAAGACGCAGGTAACCAGCGTGCATGGCCACGCGGTCCTCGATCTCGCGCTGCAGCCGCTGGAGGCGACCTTCGCCCTGCCTCTGGTCCACGAGATCGCCGACGCCAACGACCGCGCGCTGCTCGACGTGGCCGTGGCGGCCGAGGTGAACCTCGTCGGCGACCCCATACTGGCGGCGGCCGATGCCGCCCGCGACGCCGGCAATGCCCCGAACACGGTCATGGCCGCCGCGGCCTCGATCGTCGGGCCGAGACGGGTCGAGCGGGCCCTGGCCTGCGCCCGGGCCCTGATCGAGCTCTTCGTCCACTCGGGGCTGAAGGACGGCCGCGAGGAGAGCTTCGACCTCTCCGGAATTCGGGTCGACGAGGCCCGGCGCGCCCTCTTCATGGCGGACGAGGCGGAGGCGGCCGATCCGCGCCCGGAAGCCATGCTGCGGGCGGTCCGTCGACACGGCGCCAAGTCGGTCTTCCTGGCCTTCCTCGAGAGCCTCGGCGGCCGGCCGTCGCGCGACGCCATCCTGGCGGCGATCTCGACCACGATCGCCTGGGGTCCTCTCATGCGCAAGCGGATCAGCCGGCTGACGGCGGAGACGCTGCCTTGGTACCTGCGCCTCTACGGCGTGATGGTCGGCGCGTCGATCCCCGGCCGGCACCACCAGCATGGATCGCTCTACGGCATTCCCCGCGACGAGCGTTTCGGCGCATGGACCATGGCCGACCTCTGCTTCCTCGCCATGACCGGCAAGAAGCCGAGCGAGGAGGAGGCGCGGCCTCTGCAGCTCCTGATCGGCCTGCTGATCTCCAACGGCCCGGGGGCGATCTCCGCCCAGGGCGCGAAAGGCGCGGTCGCGGCCGACGGTCCGCAGACGCCGGAGCGGGTGCAGATCAACAAGGCCATGGTCGGCTTCCTGACCCACACCGGCTACAGCCACGGCGGCAACGGCTTCGAGGGCATGGCGCTGCTGCTCGAGCAGTTCAAGGACAAGGGCCTGGAGGATCCGACCGATCCGACCCATGGCCTCGACCTCAAGGCCATGGCCGCCGACTTCGCCAAGGCCTTCAAGGCCGAGAAGGCCAGGGCCAAGGAGCTGGGCATCGGCAGCCCGCGCGCCCTGCCGGGCGTCCACCATCCGGTCTTCAAGGGCAAGCCGGTCAACTACGACCCCCGGGAGCGCTTCGTTGCCGACTTCCTGGAGCAGCGGGGCGACTACAACGTCTTCCACCATTTCTATCGGGAGCTGGTGCAGGCGCTCTACGACAGCGGCGCGAGCCCTTACGTCTTCTGCGTCAACGTCGATGCGGTGATCGCCGCGCTGCTGCTCGCCCTCCTGTGGAAGGACTACAGGGCAGGGGCCTTGAGCGAGCGCGACCTCGAGACCGCCGCCTTCACCGTCTTCCTCTACGGCCGCATGATCGGCGCGGCGGCCGAGATCGACGACCATCTCAACCGCGGCCGCAACATGGACACCCGGACCCCCGCCGGCGACTGCGGCTTCGTGACCTGAAAGCAATGTGGCCTGAAAACGATGGCGGGGGTCTGAGCCCTGTCGTTGGGCAATTTCCACGAAAACCACGAATTCCAATTGACGGACATAGGGCTGCCCGATAATGTCCAAATAATCCATAGAAGCCACAGATCGGACGGTTGAGTGCTCCCTGGGCTGGCGGAAATCGCGGACAAGGTCCGCCGGACCGAGGTGAGCGCGGAACAGCTTGTCCTGCGGTCTCTGGAGACCATAAAAGCCAAAAATTCATCACTGAACGCCTTTTGCGCGGTCTTCGACGAGGCCGCCGTCGCCGAGGCGCGGCGCTGCGACCGGGAGGCGGCGGCCGGCCGCTTTCGCGGTCCCCTGCACGGCATTCCGGTCGGGGTGAAGGATCTCTTCCTGACCAAGGGCCGGCGCACCGCCCGCGGCTCCCGCGCCTTTCGCGACTTCGTGCCGGAGGAGAGCGCGCCGGTCGTCGAGCGGGTCGAGGCGGCCGGCGCCATCCTTCTCGGCAAGACCACGACCACGGAGTTCGGCTGGTCCGGCTCGAGCGTCTCGGAGCTCTACGGCCCGACGCGCAACCCTTGGGACCCGGCGCTGACCAGCGGCGGCTCCAGCAGCGGCTCGGCGGTCGCCGTCGCCTCGGGCATGGTGCCCTTCGCGCTGGGCTCCGACGGCGGCGGCTCGGTGCGCATCCCGGCCTCCTTCTGCGGCATCTTCGCCATGAAGGGCAGCCTCGCCCGCATCCCGACCTATCCCTGGAGCGCGACCGAGATGCTGTCGCACGCCGGGCCGATCACCCGCACGGCGGCGGACAGCGCCCTGCTGTTCAACATCCTCAAGGGGCCGGACCCCAGGGACCACAACGCCCTGCCGGACGACGGCCTCGACTATCTCGAGTCAGAGGTCGATATCGGGTCTCTCAGAATCGGCTTCGCCCCGACCTTGTTCGACAAGCCGGTCGACCCGGAGGTCGCGGGCGCGATCGAGCGCAGCATCGACAGGATCGCGCAGGCCTTCGGCATCGAGGTCGCCGAGCTGCATCCGGGCTGGCGGGACCCGATCCGGATCTTCGAGACGCTCTGGGTCGCCGGGCGCGGCGTGGCCTACGGCCGCTCGGCGGCGGACGGCGAGCAGGCCTTCGGTGCCGGCTTCGGCGCCCTGGTCCGCGCCGCCCAGGACTACGGCCTGGCCGACTATCTCGACGCCATGAAGGACCGCGCGCGCTTCGCCGCGGAGGTCCATGGCCTGTTCGAGGAGCTGGACCTCCTGCTGATGCCGACGGTGCCGATCCTGCCCTTCGAGGCGGAGCTGGAGGCGCCGGCCGGCTATCCCGGCGACTCGACGGTCCTGCCCTGGACCGCTTGGACCCCCTTCACCTACCCCTTCAATCTCACCGGCAATCCCGCCGCCTCGCTGCCCGTCGGCAGCGCGTCGTCCGGACTGCCCATCGGACTGCAGGTCGTCGGTCGGCGCTACAGCGACCACCGCGTCCTCGCCTTCTGCCGCGCCCTCGAGGCCCTTTTCCCCGTCAGGCTTGCCGAAGAAACCGAGAGCGTCCCGGCGCAAGCGAGGCGTGGCGCATCCCAAGAAAGCTCTCGCAATGTGGAGGCACAGAGATGAAATTCGATCGCCGTCAATTCCTGCGGGCGTCGACGATGGCGGGCATCGCCGCCGGACTGCCCGCCCTCAATCCGCGCTTCTTCGTCAGCGACGCCCTGGCAGCCAGCGGCAAGCCGCTGACCTTTCTCTCCGCCGAGAACCTGACCGGCAACTGGGATCCCTCCTCGCACACGACGCTCGCCCAGATCAACCTGGAGAGCTTCGTCTTCGGGTACCTGACGCGGGCGCCCATGCGCCCGGACAACCCCGACGAGCTGGTGATGGAGCTGGCCACCGACATGAAGATCGTCGATGAGCACACGATCGAGTTCCAGCTCCGGCAGGGCGTCACCTTCCACGACGGCAAGCCCTTCGGTGCCGAGGACGTCAAGGCGACCTACGAGTATGCCTCGCAGCCCGACCGTCCGGCGCAGTGGTATCCGGGGCCCTGCAAGGTCGAGATCGTCGACGACCACAAGGTCCGCGTGAAGACCGACGAGTACAATTACCCGGCGAGCCTGTTCTGGTTCCTGTCGGCCTTCCTGCCGATCATGTCGGCCAAGGACGTCGCCGACGGCACCGCGCTCTCCGCGCGCCCCAACGGCACCGGCGCCTTCAAGTTCGGCCGTCAGGAGGGCAACACCACCGTCCTGGAGGCCTTCGACGACTTCTATCTCGGCAAGCCCAAGCTGCCCGGCATCAACTTCAGCTTCGTCGGCGATGCCACGACCCGCACATTGGCGCTGCTCTCCGGGGAAGCCGATCTCATCGAGCGCCTGGAAGCGGAACAGGTCGACACCATCGAGGCCAAGGGCGGCTTCGCCCTCAACAAGGCGGTCTCGGTCGAGAACAAGTACCTCTGGTTCCGCTGCTCCAAGCCGCCCTTCAATGACTGGCGCCTGCGCCGCGCGGCCTGCCATGCCATCGACCGCTCGGTGATCCTCGATATCCTCGGCGTCTCCGGCCATCCCTCCAACGCCTTCATCTCGCCGGTCAAGTTCGGCTACGTCGATACGCCGAACTACCCGGACTACGATCCCGACCAGTGCCAGCGCTTCCTCGAGGAGGCCGGCTTCCCCAAGGGCGAGGGGCTGCCGGAGCTGGAGTACATCACCTCCGTCGGCTTCTATCCCAAGACCAAGGAGTACGGCGAGGTCATCACCGCCATGCTGCAGGAGCAGGGCTTCCCGGTGACGCTCAACGTCATGGAGGTCGCGGCCTGGAACGAGCGGCTCTACGACCGTCCGGGCGGCGGGCCGGGCCACATGATCGACTGCGGCTGGTCGACCGGCTCGCCGGAGCCGGACCTGGTGCTGCGCACCCACTTCCATTCCTCGTCGAAGCGGATCTGCGGCATCGAGGACCCGGACATCGACGCCGTCCTCGACAAGGAGCGCAACGCCGTCGACCCGGCCGAGCGCAAGCGGATCATCCAGGAGGAGGTGATGCCGCTCCTGGCCGAGCGGACGCCGGCCTTCTCGCTCTTCACCTCGGTCTTCATTCACGCCATGCGCGAGGACCTGAAGGGCATGTACATCTATCCCAACGGCATGATGGACGCCAATCAGGCGGACTTCAGCTAAGCTGGCTCGGGGCTCTCCGGCGCCAGGAAGGCGCCGGAGAGCCGCGGCGAGAATCGGGGTTCTAGGGTGTTCATCCTGGGCTTTCTTTGCCGAAGGCTGTTCCAGGGCATCGTCATCATCTTCCTGGTCACCTTCCTGATCTTCACCCTGCTTCGCGTGGTGCCGGGCGATCCGGCGCGACTCATCGTCGGCGGCATGGCGCCCGACGAGGTCGTGGCGGAGAAGGCCAAGGAGCTCGGCCTGCACGACCCGATACCCCTGCAGTTCGTCCGCTATCTCGGAGACCTGGTGCAGGGCGACCTCGGCAACTCCTTCATCCGGCCGAAGAGCGGCGCCAGCTTCGGCGGCAGCGCCTACGACGACCCGACGAGAGGCGAGCGCGCCGAGGTGCTCGGGCTGATCGTCGACCACTTGCCCCTGACCTTGCAGCTCGCGGCGCTCGCCATCCTCTTCTCGCTGCTCATCTCCTTGCCCCTCGGCATCGCGGGCGGGCTCAATCCTGGGCGCTGGCAGGACAGGCTCGCGTTCTTCTCCGGGTCCATCTTCGTGTCGGTGCCGAACTTCTGGCTCGGCATCGTCCTCTCCCTGCTGTTCTCCGTGAAGCTCGGCTGGCTGCCGTCCATCGGCTACAAGGGCTTCATCTACACCGTGCTCCCGGCCCTGGTGCTGGCCATCGAGGTCGCGCCCTTCGTGATCCGGACCCTGACCGTCTCGCTCGCGCAGGTGATGCAGGAGGAGTTCATCGCCATCGCGCCGATCCGCGGCCTGTCGCGCTGGCGCATCGTCATGGCGCACGCGCTGCGCAACGCCTCGGTGCCGGTCATGAACCTCTTCGGCATCCAGCTCGGCACCCTGCTCGGCGGCGTCCTGGTCGTCGAATACATCTTCGACTACCCGGGCCTCGGCCTGCTGACGATCAACGCCGTGCTGCAGCGCGACTTCCCGCTGATCCAGGGCATCGCCATCTGCATCAGCGCGATCTTCGTCATCATCAACATCATCGTCGACCTGGCCGCGACCGCCGTCGATCCCAGGCTGGAGTATTGAGGTGAGCCCAATCGATAGGCCGACCAGTGACAGCGCGGCCGTCGGCGCGCTCGGGCGCGACGCCTCGCCGACGGGGCGAATGCTGCGCCTCGCCTGGTCGCGCCCGTCCTTCAAGGTCGGCTTGATCGTCTTCTCGACCCTCCTGCTGGCGGCGCTCGTCTATCCCGAGATCAGCGGCATCGATCCGACCAAGATGAACTACCGCGCGCGCCTCGTCCCGCCGATCTTCCTCGGTGACTGGACCTGGGCGCATCCGCTCGGCACGGACCAGCTCGGCCGCGACGTCTTCGTGCGCTGCCTGGTCGGGCTGCGCTACTCGGTCCTGATCGGCCTGACGACCGTGCTCCTGATGTTCGTGGTCGGCTGCGGCCTGGGCCTGGTCTCGGGCTTCAAGGGCGGCTGGATCGACACGGCGATCATGCGCCTGACCGACGCACAGCTCTCGATCCCCATGATCATCCTGGCGATCTCCATACTGGGCGTGTCTCGCCCGACCGTGCCGGCGATCATCCTGGTGCTCGGCCTCTCGGGCTGGCCGCTCTATGCCCGCGTGGCGCGCAGCGTGACCCTGGCGGAGCGGGGCAAGGAGTACATCCGCGGGGAGCGTGTGTTGGGCGCCTCGGACTGGCGGATCATGCTGCTCTTCGTGGCGCCGGCGGTCCTGCCGCCCATTGCCTTCGTCGCCGTGCTCGACGTGGCGCGCATGATGATCTTCGAGTCGATCCTCGGCTTCCTCGGCCTCGGCGTTCAGCCGCCGACGCCGACCTTCGGCAACATCATCGCCGACGGCCGCAAATACCTGATCAACGCCTGGTGGATCGCGACCATGCCGGGCCTGTTCCTGCTGGTCACGCTGACCAGCCTCAACCTCATGGGCTCGGCCATGGAGTCGGCGCGAAACAAAGTGCTCAAGGGTGGTGCTTGATGCCCGCGGGCGAGGTCATTCTCGACGTCCGGGACCTGTCGGTCAGCCTCGAGGGGTCGGCCGCCGGTCAGCGCCTGCTCGAGGGGGTGAGCTTCAAGCTCGAGGCCGGCGAGATCCTCGGCATCATCGGCGAAGCTGGCGCCGGCAAGACCGTGCTGGCGCGCACCCTGGTCAACGGGCTGAGCGAGCCGCTCCGCGTCTCCGGGGGCCAGGTCGTCTACCGCTCCCGCGACCTGATCGCTCTGCCGCGCAAGGAGCTGGCCCGCATCCGGGGCAACGAGATCGGCTACATCGGCGCCAATCCCACGGGCTCTCTCGATCCCACGGTGTCGATCGGCCAGCAGATCCTCGAGAAGCTCCGTGCGGTGCAGCCGGACCTGTCGAAGGCCGAAGCGCGCGAGCGCGTCCTGGAGGTGCTGGCGGCGGTGCGCATTCCGGCGCCGGCGACCCGTTTCCACGAGTACCCCTTCCAGTTCAGCGGCGGCATGATGCAACGGGTGATGATCGTCGACGCCCTGGTCACCAATCCGACCTTCCTGGTCGCCGACAACATCACCCAGTCCTTGGACGTGACGGTGGCGGCCCAGATCATCCGGCTGATCCGCGAGCTCCGGGAGCGCTTCTCCACCGCCATCGTCTTCATCTCCTCCTCGCTGCCGATGGTCTGCGACATCGCCGACGAGATCCTGGTCATGCAGGGCGGCCGGATCGCCGAGAAGGCGACGCCGGAGGCGATCACCGGCCGCCCCAAGCATGCCTACACGCAGTCTCTCCTGGAGCGCTTGCCGCGGATCTGGGGTCCGGAGATCGAGGCGCCGCGGACGACGACCGCGTCGGACCTGCTTCGCGTGGTGGATGTCGCCAAGACCTACCGCGTGCGCCGCAAGGGCAGCTTCGCGGCCTACAACGACGTGCAGGCGGTCAGGGGCGTCAGCCTGACGGTGGGCGAGGGCGAGAACTTCGGCATCGTCGGCGAGTCCGGCTGCGGCAAGTCCACCTTGACGCGCCTGCTCGCCGGCCTGGAGGCGCCGGACCGGGGCAAGATCGAGTTCCAGGGGAAAGACCTGGGCAGCCTCAAGGGCTCGGCCCTGGTCGAGATGCGCCGCTCCTTCCAGCTCCTGCTGCAGGACCCCTACGGCTCGTTGCCGGCGCGCATGGCCGTGGGCCGGATCATCGCCGAGCCCCTGCTGATTCACCGAACCTGTCCCAAGAAGGAGATCCGGGAGCGCGTCCTCGCCGCCATGGCCGAGGTCGGCCTGGATCCGGCGCTCGAGAACCAGCTCACGGTGGGGCTCAGCGCCGGCCAGCGCCAGAGGGTCAGCATCGCCCGGGCCCTGGTGCTGGAGCCGAAGCTGCTGATCCTCGACGAGACCCTCTCGGCGCTCGATCCGGTCGAGCAATCCAAGCTGCTGGAGCTCTTCGCGCGCCTCCAGCGCGACCACGGCTTCACCTACATCTTCATCTCCCACGACATGGCGCTGGTCCGGAAGGTCTGCCATCGGATCGCGGTCATGTATCTCGGCCGCGTCGTCGAGCTGGCGGCGAACCAATCCTTGTTCGAGAACCCCGGCCATCCCTACTCGCGGGCCCTGCTGAGCGCGGTGCCGACCCTGGACGATCATCCCTTCAAGACGCGGGACCACCTGCTCGAGGGCGAGCCGCCGAGCCCGGTCGACATCCCGCGCGGCTGCACCTTCCGGTCGCGCTGCCCCATCGCCGTGGAGGCCTGCGGCGAAACCGACCCGGAGACCGTGCCCTGGTCGTCCGACTCGATGGTCGCCTGCCATCTTGCGGGCGCGGCGGGGCTGGGCGGCCCCGGCGACCCGGGCGTCCGGCACGAGGGGGAGAGTCATGCTCAATCGGCATAGGCGGGAGCACATCCTCAGCAAGCTCTCGGTCGAGCACAGGGTCTCCGTCATGGACATGGCGAACATCCTGAATGTCTCGGACGAGACGATCCGGCGGGACCTGAAGGATCTCGAATCCGAAGGTCTGCTGCGCCGGGTCCACGGCGGGGCCGTTCCCTTCGCGCCGATCCACGACCAGCCGATCGACGAGCGATGGCGCAAGAGCAGCAAGGAGAAGGGCACGATCGCCCGTCTCGCCCTGGAGCAGATATCCGACGAGACGGTGATCTTCCTGGATACCGGTAGCACGACGCTGACCTTGGCCCGGCAGCTTGCCGGCTTCGGCAACCTCAAGCTCTACACCAACTCCCTGAAGATCGCCCAGGCGGCGCGCAGCCACCATGGCGTGACCGTCCACCTGGCGCCCGGCCGGCTGAGGGAGGTCGAGCTGGACCTGGTCGGCTACGACACCTTGGCCTACATCCAGCAGTTCTATTTCGACATCGCCTTCATGGGCATCGCGGCGATCGACCTGGATCGTGGCCTGATGGACTACGAGGAGGACGAGGCGCGCGTCCGCCAGGCCCTGCTCAAGTCCTCCAGGCTCCGCGTCTTCCTCGCCGACCGCAGCAAGTTCGGCAAGACCGGCAACGTGCAGACGGCCTCCTTCTCCGATGTCGATCAGATCATCACGGACAGCGAGCCGGCCCGGGACTTCGTCGAGCGCATGAAGGACTCCTCGACGGAGCTGCTCCATGCCTGAGAGCCATCGGCAAGACCTGGAACGGCTGACCGACCTGCAGGCGATGCTCGCGGCCTTCGGCGAGATCGGCCGGACGCCCAAGGGCGGCGTCACGCGCTTGGCGGCGAGCGCCGAGGACGGCCAGGCGCGGGATGCCTTCTGCGCCTGGCTGCGCCGGCAGGGCTTCGAGGTCGCGGTCGATCGCGTCGGCAACCTCTTCGGCTATCTGGATTTCGGCGAAGCGGCCGGCAGCGGCGCCGTCTACTGCGGGTCCCATCTCGACAGCCAGCCGGACGGCGGGCGCTTCGACGGCACCTATGGCGTGCTCGCCGGTGCCTGCGCCGCCTTGGCGGTTCGCGAGCGCGTGAGGGCCGGCAGGCTGCGACCCCGCCACCGCTACCTCGTGGTCGTTTCCTGGACGAATGAGGAGGGTGCCCGCTACCAGCCGAGCCTCCTCGGCAGCTCTGTTTTCAGCGGGGCCCTCGACGCGAGCGAGGCTCTGGAGGCCCGCGATGGCCAGGGCGTTTCGCTGGCCGAGGCTCTGCGCGCGATCGACTACCTGGGCGACGGCGCGCCGCCGGCCGAGCCCGACTGGTACGTCGAGCTGCACGTCGAGCAGGGCGCCGTTCTCGAGCGGGAAGGCCGCCCGCTCGGTATCGTCAGCCATTGCTGGGGGGCGCGGAAGTTCCGGCTGCGCTTCTCCGGCCAAGCGGACCACACCGGCCCGACGCCCATGGCCGACCGGCGAGACGCGCTGCGCGCGGCGAGCCTGCTGATCGCCGGCGTCAGCGAGCGGGCCTTGGCCAGCGACGGGTGCTTGCACGGCTCGGTCGGGCGGATTCTCGTCGAGCCCAATTCGCCGAACGTCGTGCCGCGATCGGCAACGCTTTTCGTCGAGCTGCGGGCCGGGGAGGAGAGCCTGCTGGACGCTGCCGAAGCCTGGCTGACGTCGGCCATCGATCGCATCAGCGAGGAGACCGGCTGCCGAAGCGAGATCGAGATGGCGACCCGGCGGACCGTCGAGACCTTCGACCCCGACGGTGTCGCGATCGCCAAGCAGGTCGTCGAATCCCTCGGCCTCGAGGCCATGACCATGGCGACGATTGCCGGGCACGACGCCCTGGCCCTGCAGCGACGCTTCCCGGCGATGCTGCTGTTCGTCCCGAGCGCCGGCGGCGTCAGCCACTCGCCGGCCGAGTTCACGGCCGAGCAGGACCTGGAGAGAGGTCTCGAAGCGCTTGTCGCCGTGCTCTGCCGCTTGTTGGCAGGGCGGCCTGAAGATCGGGACTCCCGGGGAAGAGGAGGGGAAGCATGAAGGCGATCGGCGAAGCGGCCAACGAGCTCGAAGCCATGGCCGAGGACTGCTTGTCGTCCATCGAAGACTGGCGGGGGCGGCAGATTGCCTACGAGGTCGCGGCGGTCTCCGTTGTCTCGCCGATCCATCGCGCCGTCGAAAGCGCCTGCTTCAACGTCACCCTGGATGACGAGGCGCTGTTCCTGAAGGCGCGCTATCCGGATATGGGCGCCTTCTTCGACGACGCTGCCGTCGCCGGCAGTTGCAGGGCGGCTGGGGACTGTGGCGTGGCGCCGGCGCTTCGCTACAGCGACCCGGAGCGCGGCCTCTTCGCCTTCGATCGGCTGGGGGATGGCTGGACCTGGGGCCGGGTCGATCATTTCGCCGAGCCGACGGTCTTGGAAGCGGCCGTCGAGGCGAAGAAGCGGGTTCACGCGCTGCCCGCCTTCGAGCGGACGCAGAGCGTCTTCGAGGTCATCGAGCGCTACTGGTCGATGATCGAGGCCGAGCAGGTCACGGTCCCCGCCGATGTCCCCGCGATTCTCGAGAAGGTCCGAGGGCATGGCGACGCCATCGCGGCCTCGGGCGTGGACCTGCGGCCCTGTCACGGCGACGGCGTGGCCTCGAACGTCATGGTCGGTCCGGGATCGGCGGTGCGCCTGGTCGACTTCGACATGGCCGCCAACGGCGACCCCTATTTCGATCTCGGCAGCCTGATGGTCGAGATGTTCCAGTTCGACGAAGACGCCCGCCAGGTGCTGGAGATCTACGACGGTGGCTTCGACGAGGCCCGCTACAACCGCTGCCGGCTCTACGGGATCGCCGACGATCTCATGTGGGCGCTCTGGGGCTTCATCTGTTTCAAGCTCTCGCCGCGCAAGGGCGTGGAGTTCACCAAGTATGCCGAGTGGCGGCTGCTCCGCTGTCGCTGGCATCTCGGGCATCCCGCCTACGAGCGCTGGCTGGCGCGGGTCTAAGGCGCGAGAGGGGGAAGGGGCATGGCGCGACGGGCACTCGGTGACGCGGCGACGGCCGCCGAGCAGGACCTGGAGGCGGTCCTGGCCGCCGTCGAGGACTGGCATGGCAAGGCACTGTCCTACGAGCCGGTCGGCGGCGGTATCAGCAACGCGAACTGGCGGGTCTTCGTGCCCGACCAGCCTGTCTCCTACTTCGTCAAGGTGCCGGGCAAGGGCACGGAGCGCTTCATCGACCGCTCCGCGGCCCACGACGCCAGCGTCAAGGCCCATGCGGCCGGGGTCGGCGCCAAGGTCGTGCGCTTTCTGGAGCGGGAAGGCGTGGAGATCTTCGAGTTCATGGAGGGCCTGCGTACGTCGACCAACGGCGACTTCCTCGACCCGACGGTTCGCACCAATGCCGTCAGGGCCCTGCGGGCCTTCAACGAGGGCGAGCCGCTCGAGCTCCGCAAGACGCTGTTCGACATGATCGACGAGCACATTGGCCAGGTCCTCGAGCTCGGCGGCCACTTCCCCAAGGACTTCGGCTGGATCAACGCCAAGTATCGCGAGGCGCGGCACGCCTTGGAGGCCTCGGGGCTCGATATCGTGCCCTGCATGAACGACACCCTGGCCGGCAACTTCCTCTTGGACGCCGAGAACAACGTCAAGCTGGTCGACTTCGAGTACGCCTCCAGCAACGACCGCTCCGCCGAGCTGGCGGTCTGGTTCGGCGAGATGTTCTTCCCGCCCGAGGTCGAGGCCGAGGTCGTCGAGGAGTACTTCGGCCGGCGCGACGAGGCCATCGTCGCCCGGATCACGCTCTACAAGGCCTTGGCCGACGTGAAGTGGTCGACCTGGGCGATGGTCCAGCACCAAGTCTCGGCGCTGGAGTTCGACTTCTTCAAATACGGGGTCTGGAAACACATGCGGGCCCGTAGCTTGATGCGGGACGAGAACTGGGCCCGGTGGCTGGCGGCGATCTAGCGGGCACGGCGCAGTGCGGCGTCGGGGCCGGCCTCGGAGAGGTGCTCGCCGCTCTTCACCGGGGTGCATTCAGCCCTTGGCCGTCCAGTTCGCTTGACACCGGCGTTCGCGATCCGCTTTACAGGACTTGACCTTATCACGGATCGAGGGGCCGTCCGGCCGCCTGCCATGCCTCTAGCGTTCCCCTTCCCGGCGATCGTCGGCCAGGACGAGATGAAACTGGCGCTGCTGATCGCCGCGGTCGACCAGAGCGTCGGCGGCGTGCTGGTCTTCGGCGACCGCGGCACGGGCAAGTCGACGGCGGTGCGGGCCCTGGCCAGTCTGCTGCCCAAGATGCGTGTGGCGGCCGGTTGCCAATACAATTGCGACCCCGACGTGCTGGCGGCGATCTGCGCGGACTGCGTGCAGCGGGACTCGAAGGGCGAGGTCAAGGCACGGCAGGTGCCGGTGCCGGTGGTCGACCTGCCCCTGGGTGCCACGGAGGATCGCGTGGTCGGCGCGCTCGATCTGGAGCGGGCGCTGTCCGAGGGCGTGAAGTCCTTCGAGCCCGGGCTGCTGGCGCGCGCGCATCGCGGCTTCCTCTACATCGACGAGGTCAACCTGCTGGAGGACCACCTCGTCGACCTCCTGCTGGACGTGGCGGCCTCGGGGGAGAACGTGGTCGAGCGCGAGGGCTTGAGCGTGACCCATCCGGCCCGTTTCGTCCTGGTCGGCAGCGGCAACCCGGAGGAAGGCGAGCTGCGCCCGCAGCTCCTCGACCGTTTCGGGCTGTCGGTGGAGGTGACGACGCCGGACGACCTCAAGACGCGCATCGAGGTGGTCCGCCGCCGCGACGCCTTCGAGCGCGACCCGGAGGCCTTTCACGCCGCCTGGAAGCGTCGGGAGGGGCAGCTCCGGCGCAAGATCGTCGCGGCGCGCAAGCGCCTCGCCGAGACCGCCTTGCCCGACTCCGCGCTCGAGCGCGCGGCCGAGCTCTGCATCCTGCTGGGCACGGATGGCCTGAGGGGCGAGCTGACCCTGACCCGGGCCGCCCGGGCGCTCGCCGCCCTGGAGGGCGACGAGTCGGTCGGCGATCCTCATCTGCTGCGGGTCGCGCCCCTGGCGCTGCGGCACCGGCTCAGGCGCGATCCGCTCGACGAGGCCGGCTCGTCGGTGCGTGTCGAGCGGGCCATCGCCGAGCTGTTCGGCCCATGACCCCGGCGGCGGCCGAGGAGCGCTCTGCCTGGGCGGACGCCTCGCTCGCCGCCTCGCTCTTTTCGGTGGATCCGGTGGGACTCGGCGGCGTCCTGGTCAGAGCGCAGGCCGGCCCGGTCAGAGACCGCTGGCTCGGTCAGGTCCGCGGTTGCCTGCCGCCGGCCTCTCCTTGGCGCCTCGTGCCTTGCCACGTCACCGACGAGCGCCTGCTCGGCGGACTCGACCTGGCGGCGACCTTGCGCGCCGGCCGGCCGGTCTCGGAGCGAGGGCTGCTTGCGGAGAGCGACGGCGGCGTGGTCGTGCTGGCCATGGCGGAGCGCTTGAGCGCCTCGATGGTGGCGCGCCTGACGGCCGTGATGGAGGCCGGCGAGGTCGTCCTGCAGCGCGACGGCCTCTCGACCCGAAGCCCGGCGCGCTTCGGCGTGATCGCGCTCGACGAGGGCCTGGCGGAAGACGAAGGGCCGGCCGCGGGTCTGGTCGATCGACTGGCGCTGCATTTGGACCTCGCCGGCATCGGCTTGCGCGACCTTGGCAACCTCGGTGAGGATCCGGAAGCCGTCGAGGCCGCGCGCCGTCGCTTGCCGGGCATCGACTGCGACGACGAGGTCCGCGAAGCGCTCTGCGCGGCGGCCATGGCCTTCGGCATCCCGTCGTTGCGCGCGCCGTTGCTGGCCCTGCGGGTCGCGCGCGCCCATGCGGCTTTGCAGGGCCGTGAGAGAGTCGCGGAGCCGGACGTGACGGCGGCGGCCCGCCTGGTGCTCGCGCCGCGCGCCCGCTGCCTGCCCGCGGCGGAGCCGCCGCCCGAGGAAGACGAGGCGCCGAACGAGCCGCCGCCGCCCGAAGACGGCGACGCCGGCTCGGAGCAGCCCGAGCCCTCGCCGGAAGACTTGCAGGACATCGTCCTGGCGGCGACGCAGGCGGCCTTGCCGAGCGATCTGCTGGCGCGGCTTCGGCTCGCCGAGGGCGGCCGGGCGCGCGCCTCGACGGCGGGCCGGGCCGGCGCGAAGCGGCAGTCCAAGCGCCGCGGCCGGCCGGCCGGCAGCCGGCGCGGCGCGCTGGGTGCCGGCGCCCGGCTGAACGTCGTCGATACCCTGCGCGCGGCGGCGCCCTGGCAGACGATCCGGCGTCGCGACGCCGCACGCCGCCCGGCCGCCCCCGATCGGCCGGCGCGGGTCCTGGTGCGCGCCGACGACTTTCGGGTGACCCGCTTCAAGCACCGCAGCGAGACCACCAGCATCTTCGCGGTCGACGCCTCCGGCTCCGCCGCCCTGCACCGCCTGGCCGAGGCCAAGGGCGCCGTCGAGCTGCTGCTCGCCGAGTGCTATATCCGCCGCGACCAGGTCGCGCTGGTCGCCTTCCGCGGCAAGGGGGCCGAGATCCTCCTGCCGCCGACGCGCTCGCTGGTCCGCGCCAAGCGCAGTCTGGCGAGCCTGCCGGGCGGCGGTGGCACGCCCATGGCGGCGGGCCTCGATGCGGCGCTGGCGCTCGCCGAGTCGGTCCGGCGCAAGGGGCAGACGCCGATCGTGATCCTGCTGACCGACGGCCGCGCCAACGTCACGCGCCAAGGAGTCGGCGACCGCAAGCAGGCCTTCGACGAGGCCCTGGTCGCCGCGCGCCGCTTCCGGCTGGAGGGATTGGTGGCCCTGGTGGTCGACAGCTCGCCGCGCGGCGACGTCTCGGCCGAGCGCCTCGCCGCCGAGATGGACGCGCGCTACCTGGCCTTGCCGCGGGCCGACGCGGCCTCGCTGTCGCAGGCCGTGCGCGCGGGTCAAGCCGATGTCCAGCCGCGCCTTTAGCAGCGACTCGCCGTCCTGGGACTACGAAGGCCGCGATTGGCCGAACCGCGAGGCCAGCCGGTTCGTGACGACGGAGGGCCTGCGCTGGCATGTCCAGGAGATGGGCAGGGGCCCCGTCCTGCTGCTGCTGCACGGCACCGGCGCGGCGACCCATTCCTGGCGCGGCCTGCTGCCGCTGCTGGCGGAGCGCTTCAGGGTCATCGCCCCGGACCTGCCCGGCCACGGCTTCACCCAGTCGCCGCCGCCCCGGCGCCTCTCTCTGACCGGCATGGCCGCGGACCTCGACGCCCTGCTGAAGGTCCTCGACGTCAGACCGACCCTGGTGGCCGGGCATTCGGCCGGTGCCGCCATCCTCCTGCACATGTGCCTAGCCGGCCAGATCGCGCCGCGGAGCGTGGTCAGCATCAACGGCGCCTTGCAGCCCTTTCGCGGCGCGGCGGGGCACCTCTTCTCGCCGATCGCCAAGACGCTGGCGGGCAGCAGCCTGATGCCGCAGCTCCTCGCCTGGCGGGCGACCAGCCCGCGGGTCGTCGAGCGCCTGATCCGCAACACCGGCTCGCGGCTGGAGCCCGAGGGCCTCGCGCTCTACGGGCGGCTGATCCAGAAGCCGTCGCACATCGCCGCCGCCCTCAACATGATGGCGAATTGGGACCTGGTGCCGCTGGATCGGGACCTGCACCGCCTCGAGACCAGGCTCCTGCTGGTCGTCGGCGCGCGGGACCGGACGATCCCGCCTTCGCAAGCGCGGGAGATCCAGGCACGGGTGCGCAGGGCCGCGTTGCGCTCATTGCGCGGCCTCGGGCATCTGGCCCACGAGGAGCGGCCGCAAGAGGTCGCGGATATCCTGATCGATGAGCTGCAGGAGCCCGGGCCGCCGGACGAGGCTCCGCACAGCGGCGGGCCAGGCGACGGAGCATCAAAGGGCCACTAGCTTTTCCGCGCGGCATCCTGTAGGACTGTCTCATAATGTTGACAGTCGCTCGTCAAGAAGATTGGACACAACCGGCGGGGGCACGGGGGTCGATCGGGGTCGGAGGCCGGCCGCCGCACGCGGTGGTGATCGGCAGCGGTTTCGGCGGCTTGGCGGCGGCGGTCCGCCTGGGCGCGCGGGGCTATGCGGTGACCGTCCTGGAGCGTCTCGACGCGCCCGGCGGCCGGGCCTATGTCCACCGGCAGGACGGCTTCACCTTCGATGCCGGGCCGACCATCGTCACGGCGCCGCATCTCTTCGAGGACCTTTGGACGCTCTGCGGTCGGCGCCTCGCCGACGACGTCGAGCTGCGCCCACTGTCGCTCTTCTACCGGATCCGCTTCGACGACGGCGAGACCTTCGACTACAGCGGCGACCAGGACGCCATGCGGGCCGAGGTGGCGCGGCTCTCGCCGGGCGACCTCGCCGGCTACGAGCGCTTCATGGCGGCGAGCGAGGCGCGCTTCAAGATCGGCTTCGAGGAGCTCGGCCACGTGCCCTTCGGCACCTGGGGCGACATGATCCGCGTGCTGCCCGAGCTCTTGCGCCTGGAGAGCTACCGCAGCGTCTACAGCCTCGTCTCCAAGTACATCAAGGACCCGCGGCTGCGCGTCGTGTTCAGCTTCCATCCCTTGCTGGTCGGCGGCAATCCCTTCCAGACCACCTCGATCTACAGCCTGATCTCCTTTCTCGAGCAGCGCTGGGGCGTGCATTTCGCCATGGGCGGCACCGGCCGGCTGGTCGAAGGCCTGGTCAAGCTGATCAAGGGCCAGGGCAACGTCCTGCGCTTGGGCGCCGAGGTGCAGGCGATTACGGTGGAGCAGGGCAGGGCGACCGGCGTGCGGCTGGCTTCGGGCGAGGAGATCCCCGCCGACATCGTGGTCTCCAACGCCGATACCGCCTGGACCTATCGCAACCTGCTGCCGCCCGAGTGCCGCCGCCGCTGGACGAACCGGCGGATCGAGCGCTCGCGCCACTCCATGAGCCTGTTCCTCTGGTACTTCGGCACGCGCAAGCGCTATCCGGACGTGCCGCACCACACCATCCTCCTGGGGCCGCGCTATCGGGCCCTGCTGCGCGACATCTTCCGCCGCAAGGTCCTGGCCGACGACTTCTCGCTCTACCTGCATCGGCCGACGGCGACGGACCCTTCGCTCGCGCCCGAGGGCTGCGACACCTTCTATGTCCTCTCGCCCGTGCCGAACCTGGAGGGCGACACCGACTGGCAGGTCGAGGCCGAGCCCTACCGGCGCCGGCTGTCCCGCTACCTGAGCGAGACGATGCTGCCGGGCCTCGAGGACGCGGTGGTCAGCTCGCGGATCACCACGCCTCTGGACTTCGAGCAGCGGCTGCTGTCGTTCCAGGGCGCGGCCTTCAGCTTCGAGCCCGTGCTGACCCAGAGCGCCTGGTTCCGGCCGCACAACCGGAGCGAGGAGATCGATGGGCTCTACATCGTCGGCGCCGGCACCCACCCGGGCGCCGGTCTGCCGGGAGTCCTCACTTCGGCGCGCGTACTCGACAGCATCGTGCCCGCGCCGGCGGCCCTGGCCGAAGCAGGAGTTTGAGATGAGCCTATCGAAGCGAGATCTCGTTGCCTGCCGAGGCTTGTTGCGCGGCGGCTCGCGCTCTTTCTATGCCGCCTCGTTCCTGCTGCCGCGCCGGGTTCGGGACTCGGCGACGGCGCTCTACGCCTTCTGCCGCGTGGCCGACGACGCCGCCGATTCGCAAGGCGGCGAGACGGCGACACTGGAGCAGATGTGGCAGCGGCTCGACGATGCCTACGCCGGCCGGCCCTGGCGGTCGCCGGTGGACCGTGCCTTCGCCGCCGTCGTCGAGCGCTACGCCATTCCGCGCGCGCTGCCCGAGGCCCTGTTCGAGGGCTTTGCCTGGGACGACGAGGGACGGCGCTATCAAGACCTGCCGGCGCTGCAGGACTACGCGGCGCGCGTCGCCGGGACGGTCGGCGCCATGATGACCCTGCTGATGGGGCGGCGCGAGCCCGAGGTCCTGGCGCGGGCCTGCGACCTCGGCGTGGCCATGCAGCTCACCAACATCGCGCGCGACGTCGGCGAGGATGCGGCGGCGGGGCGCCTCTACCTGCCGATGGACTGGATGGCGGAGGCCGGCATCGACACCGAGGCCTGGCTTGCCCGGCCCCGCTTCGATGCCGACGTCGGTGCCGTGGTCGAGCGGCTCCTGGCGGCCGCGGGCGAGCTTTACGAGCGCGCCGACATGGGCATCGCCGGACTGCCGGCCGCCTGTCGGCCGGGCATCGCCGCGGCACGGGTTCTCTACGCCGGTATCGGGCACGAAGTCGCGCGCCTCGGACACGACTCGGTGTCGCAGCGCGCCAGGGTGCCGGCCGGCCGCAAGGCCCGCCTGCTCGGGCAGGCCCTGGCCATGGGCGTGCTGACCCGCCCGGTCGAGGACCTGCCGCCGCTGGAGTCCAACCGCTTCCTGGTCGACGCGGTGCGGCTCGCCGGCGCGCCGTCGCTCTCCCCGGCCCACGGCTCGCCCTGGTGGGACCTCGCGGGCCGGGCGATTTGGGTGCTCGAGCTCTGCGAGCGCCTTGAACAGCGCGAACAGTCCCTTAGATCCGAGAGAGCCTGACCGCTTTCTAGGATCTCCGCCTGGTGGAAAGCCAGCCCTACCTCGTTTTCCTCGGCTTCGTCGTCGCCTGCTTCGCGACGGCCTTGAGCGGCGCCTTCTTTCGCCCGGGCCGGTGGTACGAGGATCTGGTCAAGCCCTCCTGGCGCCCGCCGAGCTGGCTGTTCGGCCCGGTCTGGGCGGTTCTCTACGCCATGATCGCGGTCTCGGGCTGGCTGATCTGGCGCGAGCTCGGCTGGGCGGCCGGCGCCCTGCCGCTCGGCCTCTACGCGCTCCAGCTCCTCTTGAACGGCCTCTGGTCGGCGATCTTCTTCGGCCTGCGGCGCCCGGGCCTGGCCTGCTTCGAGATGGTGTTTCTCTGGCTGTCGATCCTCGGCCTGATCGCGCTGTTCTATCCCGTGCATCGGGGCGCGGCTTTGCTGCTGGTGCCCTATCTGGCCTGGGTCAGCTTCGCCTTTCTCCTGAATTTCGCGATCTGGCGGCTCAACGCGCGCAGCGAGCCGGTCCTTTCCTAGATCCCGACGCCGATCCCCCGCCGCATTAGGCCTTGATATGTGTCAATGAAAGTTGACATATTATCAAGTCAGCTTGACATGACACAAGCGGAGGCTGATCCGATGCGCGTCGTACTGATCCATCCGAACTATCACTCCGGTGGCGCGGAAATCGCCGGAAACTGGCCCCCGGCCTGGGCGGCCTACCTGGCGGGGGCCCTGCGGACGGCCGGCTACGACGACGTCCACTTCATCGACGCCATGACCAACGACCTTGAGGACGAGGAGGTCGGGCGGCGGCTGGCGGCGCTGGCGCCCGACGTGGTGGGCTGCACGGCGATCACCCCCTCCATCTACACGGCCGAGCGGGTCCTGCAGATCGCCGAGGAGGTCTGCCCGCAGGCCGTCCGGGTGCTCGGCGGCGTGCATGCCACCTTCATGTACAAGCAGGTGCTCTCCGAAGCGCCTTGGGTCGACGTCATCGTGCGCGGCGAGGGCGAGGAGATCTTCGTCGAGCTGATCGACGCGATCGCCCAGGGCCGCTGGCCGGGCGGGCGCGACGGGATCAAGGGCCTCGCCTTCCGGGAGGGCGAGCAGATCCTCGCGACCCAGGCCGCGCCGACGGTCAAGGACATCGACGCGATCAGCCCCGACTGGTCGCTCCTCGAATGGGAGAAGTACAACTACGTGCCCCTGGGGGTCCGGGTCGCGATTCCGAACATGGCGCGCGGCTGTCCCTTCACCTGCTCCTTCTGTTCGCAGTGGAAGTTCTGGCGGGACTACCGCATCCGCGACCCGAAGAAGGTGGTCGACGAGATCGAGACGCTGGTGCGCGATCACGACGTCGGCTTCTTCATCCTGGCCGACGAGGAGCCGACGATTAACCGCAAGAAGTTCGTCGCCTTCTGCGAGGAGCTGATCGCCCGCGGCCTGCCGGACAAGGTGAAGTGGGGCATCAACACCCGGGTCACCGACATCCTGCGCGACGAGGAGCTTTTGCCGCTCTATCGCAAGGCCGGCCTGGTGCACGTCAGCCTCGGCACCGAGGCGGCGGCCCAGCTTCGCCTCGACCGCTTCAACAAGGAGACCAAGATCGAGGACAACCGGCGCGCCATCGAGATGCTGCGCAACGCCGATATCTTCATCGAGGCGCAGTTCATCGTCGGGCTGGAGAACGAGACGGCGGAGACGCTGGAAGAGACCTATCAGATGGCCCGCGACTGGGATCCCGATCTCGCCAACTGGGCCATGTACACGCCCTGGCCCTTCTCCTCGCTGTTCCAGGAGCTGGGCGACAAGGTCGAGGTCTTCGACTTCAGCAAGTACAACTTCGTCACGCCGATCATGAAGCCGGCGGCGATGGACCGCGGCGGGCTGCTCGACCGGGTGATGAACAACTATCGCCGCTTCTACAGCCGCAAGGCGCTGTTCCACTATCCCTGGCGCGGCACCGGCTTCCGGCGCCGCTACCTGCTGGGCTGTCTCAAGGCCTTCCTGAAGGCGGGCTTCCAGCGCAAGTTCTACGACCTCGGCAAGGTCAACTACTGGGGCCCGCAGTCGAAGAAGTCCGTCGACTTCCACTTCGACCGCTCGCGGCAGATCGCGCCGGCCCAGATGGACGACTGGGAGGCCGCCGCCGACCGTGCGTCTCGGGCACGCGCCGCGCGCGAGGCCATGGCGGACGTCAAGGTCTGCGGCGGCGGCGACCAGCAGCTCGCCGACGAGGAGAGCGGCCGCTCGGTGCCGGCCGGCTAGGCCCGCAGCATGGTGGCCCTTTCCCAGTGGACGGGTCCATCAGCGGCTCCCATGACCGATGCGCCGGACGCGCGCATCGGCCCCAACGCCGTCATCCAGTTGGGCGCGGCCCTGTGCGACCGTCTCGGTTTGCCTGAGGCCGAGACGGTGTTCAGGCATGCCGGTCTGAGACACATGCTGACCGAGCCGCCGGCGGCGATGGTCGATCAGCAGGCCGTCGTCGCGCTCTACGACAGCCTCTTCGCCCGACTGCCGATCGACGTGGCGTCGCCCATCGCCGCGGAGGCCGGTCGGCGAACGGCGGACTATCTCCTCGCCAACCGGATACCCGGGTTCGTCCAGGTCGTGCTGAAGGCCCTGCCGGCCTCCTTGGCCGGGCCGCCGCTGCTCGCGGCGATCAAGCGCAATGCCTGGACCTTCGCCGGCTCCGGCCGGGTCGAGACCCGCGCGGGCTCGCCGAGCGTCATCGAGATCGCCGACAACCCGCTCGCCATGCCGGGCTGCGTCTGGCACGGCGCGGTCTTTCAGCGGCTGTTCAGCGCGCTCGTGGCGCCGCAGGCCCGAGTTTCCCATCCCCGATGCCGTCGTGACGGCGGCGCCCTTTGCCGCTTCGAGATCCGGACGGATAGAGCGCCCCACTAGGCACGGCGCTCGACGGGGCAGCCTTCGCTTTATCCTCGGCGGCGCGGTGATGTTTCGGATACTCCCTGCGTATAACGGACCATCAGCGCAGCGAGGAAGGGCTTGCTATGAGCATGGGTCGAGTTTCCTTGGCGTTGGCGACCGCCGTTGTCGCCACGGTCTCCCTTTGTGCGACCGCGATGGCCGAGGGCGACGCATCCAAGGGCGAAAAGATCTTCAAGAAATGCAAGGCCTGTCACACGCTCGAGGCGGGCGGCAAGAACAAGGTCGGCCCGAACCTGCATGGTCTCTTCGGACGGACATCGGGGAGCAGCGACGGCTTCAAGTACTCCAAGGCCATGAAGGAAGCCGCCGTCGTCTGGGATGAGGAAACCCTCGCCGGCTATCTCGAGAATCCCAAGACGTACATTCCCAAGAACAAGATGGCTTTCCCGGGCCTGAAGAAGCCGGACCAGCGTGCCGACGTGATCGCCTACCTCAAGGACGCGACCAAGGCGGCCGAGTAGCGCTCGAGTAGCGCCCGGGCCTCGAGCGGCCGGCTGTTCGCGATTCAGAAGGCCCGCGGCATGCGGAACGGCAGCATGAACTGCACCACGGGCGTCCGAAAGCGGTCGAGGGAGAGGCTCTCGTGGACGCCGATGACCGGCTCGCCGAGCAGATGCGAGGCGATCACCGAGCGCGCGTAGAAGGGCGTGTCTTCCAGGGTCTCCAGGACCTTGGCCCCATGGCCCTCGTCGGCCTGCGTCGCTCGGCGGATCCGCCAGCCCGTCGACGGTAGGGGCGTGGCGGCGAAGGGCTCCAGCTCCCGGGCGCCGCCGGACTCGTCGAACTGCAGCGCCAGGTTCCGGCTGCCGGCGTTCCGCCAGGTCGAGTCGTAGAGCACGATCGAGCCGCCCGGGGTCTTGGCGCGGGACCAGTGCCAGTGCTTGAAGCCGGCCGCCAAGGGCTCGTCGCCGGCGTTGCTGTCGAGATAGCCGTCGCCTTGCCAGGAGAGCTTGGGGCTCGTCATCTCGACCTCGACCCGGGCGCAGGGCGCGATCGGCCACCAGCGGTGGCGCGCCTCGGCATCCAGGGCATAGGCCCGGTCGGTGACGGCCAGCGGATGGACCCGCACGCGGCCGCGGAGCTGCGACGGCAACGGCACCGTGACTTCCGCGATGTCGATGGTCAGGACGCCGTCGTCCCAGAACAGCCCGCTGGGCCCGATCGATATCGAGCTCTGGTCTCGACGCAAGGCGCGCCGCCCGCGCTCGGTCATGGCCCAGCGCTTGCCGTCGTCGCCGTAGAGGGCGACGTTCAGCGCGCAGTGGTTCTCCGGGTCGCAGGCGCCGCGTCTGCGCGCCCAGGCGTAGTAGGGGGAGAAGACGCTGCCGACGAAGGCGATGATCGTCAGGCCACGGCGTCCGTCGCTGCTGAGCGCGTCGAGGTACCACCAGAGATAGCCGCCGGCCGGGACGGCCTCGTCGAACCGAGGTCCGTAAGGACGCTCTGTGCCGCCAGCCTGCCCGACAGCGCCGCCATCGGCACGCCCGGCCCCGGATGGATGCTGCCGCCGGCCAGGTAGAGGCCCGGCACCTTGGTTCGCGGCCCCGGTCGTCGGAACGACGCCCGCCAGCCGTGCGTCGCCGGCCCATAGAGGGCGCCGCCCGTGCCCGGGAAGAGGCGCTCGAACTCTGTCGGGCTCGTCGCCCGGGCGGTCTCCGGCCGCAAGTCGACCTCGAGGCCGCAGCGCTGCAGCAGTCGAAAGGCGCTTTCCTGACATGGTGCGATCTCCGAGTCGGAAAAGTCGTGGACGTCGCCCGTCGCCGGCGCGTTGACCAGACAGAGCAGGCGTTCGGGACCCTGCGGGTCCGACATGGTGCCTTCATCCCGGTCCTGGGCGCAGACGTAGACCGTCGGCTTGCGCGGCAGGCGTTGCCGGCCGAAGAGGTCGTCGAACTCCGCCTTGTAGTCGTCCGAGAAGAAGACGCTGTGGCGCAGCAGCGGGAAGCCGGCGGTGCGCGCGTGGACGGCCCAGGTCAGGGCCGAGAGCGAGCGCTCCTTGCGCGGCAGCTTGGGCGCGCCGGCGCTGGCCGCCTGGCCGAACAGGCCCTGGGCGACCGCCGCGGCATCGGCGTTGACGATGACCGCGTCGGCCTGCAGGCGCTCGCCGTCGGCGAGCTCGAGCCCGGCGACTCCCTGGCGCCCGATGACGATCTCGCGCACGGGGCTACCGAATCTGAAGCTCGCGCCGCGCGCGCGGGCGAGCTTCTCGAGCGCCTCGGCGATGCGGAACATGCCGCCCTCGACCAGCCAGACTCCGGCCTGCTCGACATGGGCGACCAGCATCAGCGTGGCCGGCGCGGTGAAGGGCGACGAGCCGCAATAGGTGGCGTAGCGGCCGAAGAGCTGGCGCAGGCGCGGGTCGCGAAAGCTCTCGCCCAGGGCCTTCCAGAGCGTGTCGAAGGGCCGGATCCGCGAGAGCCTGCCCAGGCCTTTGATCCCCGAGTGTCGGATCAGGCTCAAGGGGCTCGGGTTTTCGTTCCGCATGAAGGGGCCCTCGAGGGTCTCGTAGACCTCCTTCGCGGCGGCGCAGAACTTGAGGTAGCCCGCGGCCTCGTCGGCACCGGCGAAGGCGCCGATGGCCTCGGCGCTGCGTTGCGGGTCGGCAAAGAGGTCCAGCCTCTCCTCGGCCGACCAGGCATGGCGAGCGAGGATCTCCGCGGGCTGCAAGGTCAGGAGATCGTCGAGGCTGGCACCGACGCTGTCGAAGATCTCTTCGAACACCCAGCGCATGGTGAGCACGGTCGGGCCGCCGTCGATCCGGGCGTCGCCGACCGGGACTTCCCGCATCTTGCCGCCGGGTGTCGCGGCCTGTTCGACGACCACGACGTCAAGTCCTTGATTTGCCAACAGAAGACCGGCGACGAGGCCGCCGACACCGGATCCGACTACCGCTACCCGCTGGCCTGGCAAAGCGCTTCCGCCCCGAGCTCAGTGGACAAAAAAGTTGACACGCGAAGAGTGTCAAGATTAGATGACATTCTAGAGTGACAAAAAATATTTACAACGCTGGACGCGGGGAGGCCACCATGGACGCCGGAGCGCGGATCGAGCAAGCCCTAGGCTACGCGGTCACCAACGCAGGCGCAGCCGGTTGTCCTCCAGCCCTAGCCTCCGCCATTCGCTACTCGGTCTTCCCCGGCGGCCATCGCATCCGGCCGCGGCTCTGCCTTGCCGTGGCGGGGGCCTGCGGCGATGACCAGCCCGGCGTCGCCGACGCCGCGGCGGCCTCGATCGAGCTCCTGCACTGTGCCTCCCTGGTGCATGACGACATGCCCTGCTTCGACGACGCGGCGGTGCGGCGCGGCAAGCCTTCCGTGCATCGCAGCTTCGGCGAGCCGATCGCCCTGCTGGCCGGCGATGCCCTGATCGTCCTCGCGTTCCAGACCCTGGCCCTGGCGGGTGCCAGGGCGCCGGACCGCCTGGTCGATCTGCTGCATATCGTCGGCCGCGCGGTCGGCGGGCCGACCGGAATCGTCGCCGGGCAGGCCTGGGAGTGCGAGCCCAGCGTCCCGCTGTCCGACTACCAGCAGGCCAAGACCGGATCTCTCTTCGCCGCCGCCTGTCTGGCCGGTGCCGCGGCGGCCGGCTTCGAGGCCGGCCCCTGGGGCGAGCTCGGCGAGCGCCTGGGCGAAGCCTACCAGGTGGCCGACGACATCTGCGATGCGGCGGGCGATCCGGAAAGCCTCGGCAAGCCGATCGGCCAGGACGAAGCCCTGGATCGACCGAGCGCCGTCCGCGAGCTGGGACTCGATGGCGCCATCGACCGCCTCGAAGGCCTGATCGGCCGCGCCCTCGACTCGATCCCGCCCTGCCCGGGCGAAGCGCAGATCAAGGCGCAGATAATGAAGGAGTCGCAGCGGTTTCTACCCGAAGAGCTGGCCCGGACCGCCGCCTAGATCCGTCGGAGATCACGGCGCAGCCGAGCGACGGGCGTCCGCAAGAAGCAGACCAGGAGACTCGTCCGCGCGCCTGGCGCGACAGGATCCTGGCGAGTCCGCGATTCCAACACTGGGCAGCCAAGTTTCCCCTGACCCGGCCGATCGCGCGGCGCCGCGCCCGCGCGCTCTTCGATCTCTGCGCCGGCTTCGTCTACTCCCAGATCCTCCTAGCCTGCGTGCGCTTGGATCTCTTCAAGCTGCTCGCCGACGGTCCCTTGAGCGCGGCCGAGGTCGCCGAGCGGCTGTCCTTGTCGCAGGACGCCAGCGAGCGCCTGCTTGACGCCGCGGTCTCGCTCGAGCTGGTCGCCCGCCGCGGACGCGAGCGCTACGGCCTGGGGCCGCTCGGCGCCGCCTTGCTCGGCAACCCGGGCCTGACGGCCATGATCGAGCATCACGCCATGCTCTATGTCGACCTTCGCGACCCCGTCGCGCTGCTGAAAGGCGAGCAGAGCGACACGGCCCTCGGGCGCTACTGGGCCTACGCGCGCGGCAAGGAGCCGGCCGCCTTGGGCGAGTCGCAGATATCGGACTACAGCGCCCTGATGGCGGCCTCCCAGCCGATGGTCGCCCGCGAGGTGCTCGACGCCTATCCCATCCGCAAGCACCGCTGCCTGCTCGACGTCGGCGGCGGCCAGGGCGCCTTCCTTTCGGCGGCGGCGGCGCGGGCGCCCGACCTGAACTTGATGCTGTTCGACCTGCCGGCGGTCGCGCAGCGGGCCCGCGAGCGCTTCCTCGCCGCCGGGCTGGCGGCGCGCGTCAAGGCCTTCGGCGGCGACTTCCTGGCGGACCCGCTGCCGGAGGGCGCCGACCTGGTCTCGCTGGTCCGGGTCATCCACGACCATGACGACGCGGCGGCCCGGGAGATCCTGCGGGCCGCGCGTCGCGCCCTGCCCAAGGACGGCACGCTCCTGCTGGCCGAGCCGCTGGCCGGGATTCCGGGCTGCGAGCCGGTCGGCCATGCCTATTTCGGGTTCTACCTGCTGGCCATGGGCCAGGGCCGGCCGCGGACGGAAGAGCAGCTCCGCGACCTCATGGCGGCTGCCGGCTTCTCCCGCATCCGCCGCCTCAACACGGCAAATCCTTTGCTGACGCAGGTTTTCGCCGCGCGGCCGGCGTGAAAGAAGTGTCGACTTTACTTGACACAAAAAACTGTAAAGTTACACTTACAGCCGACTTTCGATAAGCCGCAAGACCTGGATCTTCCGGGCCGGGGATCGCGTTATGGACACATTGGCTGTCGTGCTGGAACAACCTGAGCGGCTTTCGCTCAGCCGGCTCGATCTGACCCCGGCCGAGGAAACGGACGTCGTCGTCGGGGTCGAGTGGAGCGGCATCAGCACGGGCACCGAGCGCCTGCTCTACACCGGCGAGATGCCGAGCTTCCCCGGCATGGGCTATCCCCTGGTGCCGGGCTACGAGTCGGTCGGCAGGGTGCTCGAGGCCGGCGCGCAATCGGGGCTCAAGGGCGGCGAGCGTGTCTTCGTGCCCGGCGCGCGCTGCTACGGCGAAGTCCGCGGCCTGTTCGGCGGCTCGGCCTCGCGGCTCGTCGCGCCCGGCAAGCGCGTCATTCCGATCGACGAAGAGCTCGGCGAGCAGGGGACTCTCCTGGCGCTGGCAGCGACCGCCTACCACGCCCTGGCCGCGGCTCCCGAGACGCCGCCGGATTTGATCGTCGGCCACGGCGTGCTGGGCCGGCTGATCGCGCGCTTGGCGAGCCTGTCCGACGGCCCGCCGCCGACGGTTTGGGAGCGCAACCCGGAACGGGCCGAGGGGGCGCAGGGCTACCCGGTGATCGATCCCGACGAGGACGAGCGGCGGGACTACGCCTGCATCTGCGACGTCAGCGGCGACGCCTCCCTGCTCGACGCCTTGATCGCCCGGCTCGCCCCCGGCGGCGAAGTCGTTCTGGCCGGCTTCTACAGCAAGCCGATCTCCTTCGCCTTCCCGCCGGCCTTCATGCGCGAAGCGCGCATCCGCATCGCCGCTGAGTGGCGCGAGGCGGACCTCCATGCCGTCAAGGCGCTGATCGAATCCGGTCGGCTGTCGCTCGACGGCTTGATCACCCATCGGCAGGACGCGCTCGAGGCGCCGGCAGCCTACCGCACGGCCTTCGGCGATCCCGCCTGTCTCAAGATGATTCTGGATTGGAGATCTTGTTCATGAGCAAGCCCTACAGAAGTCCAGACACCGGCGCTCTCGGCGGCGCCATGACCGCCCGTCTGCGTGCCGAAGCGGCCGTCGAGCCGGACCCGATCCCGACGACGCCCGCGACCAAGGAGACGCAGATCGTCGCGATCTACGGCAAGGGCGGCATCGGCAAGAGCTTCACGCTCGCCAACCTCTCCTACATGATGGCGCAGCAGGGCAAGCGGGTCCTGCTGATCGGCTGCGATCCGAAGAGCGACACCACCTCGCTGCTGTTCGGCGGCCGGGCCTGCCCGACGATCATCGAGACCTCGGCCAAGAAGAAGCTCGCCGGCGAAGAGGTCGACATCGGCGACGTCTGCTTCAAGCGCGACGGCGTCTTCGCCATGGAGCTCGGCGGCCCGGAGGTCGGCCGCGGCTGCGGCGGGCGCGGCATCATCCATGGCTTCGAGCTGCTCGAGAAGCTCGGCTTCCACGACTGGGGCTTCGACTACGTCCTGCTCGACTTCCTCGGCGACGTGGTCTGCGGCGGCTTCGGCCTGCCGATCGCCCGCGACATGTGCCAGAAGGTGATCGTCGTCGGCTCCAACGATCTGCAGTCGCTCTACGTCGCCAACAACGTCTGCTCGGCGGTCGAGTACTTCCGCAAGCTGGGCGGCAACGTCGGCGTCGCCGGCATGGTCATCAACAAG
>JANQLT010000192.1 GCA_028280455.1 Kiloniellales bacterium | reverse complement strand
CGACGGCGGCGCCGCGGTGGTGCTGATGAGCGCCGACGAGGCCGGCAAGCGCGGCGTCACGCCGCTGGCCCGCATCGTCTCCTGGGCGACCTGCGGCGTCGACCCGGCGATCATGGGCACCGGGCCGATCCCGGCCAGCCGGGCCGCCTTGGAGAAGGCCGGCTGGAGCGTCGACGACCTCGATCTGATCGAGGCCAACGAGGCCTTCGCGGCCCAGGCGCTGGCGGTCAACAAGGACCTCGGCTGGGACACCGACAAGGTCAACGTCAACGGCGGCGCCATCGCCATCGGCCACCCGGTCGGCGCCTCCGGCACCCGGGTGCTGGTCACCCTGCTGCACGAGATGCAGAAGCGCGACGCCAAGAAGGGCCTCGCCACCCTCTGCATCGGCGGCGGCATGGGCATCGCCATGTGCCTGGCGCGCGACTGACGCCGGGACTTCACGAAGCGACGGCGCGGCGCCGTTGGGCGCCGCCCCGGCCGGGCCAGGGCCGGGCCAGGGCCGGGCCAGGGCCGGGCCAGGGCCGGGAACGAGGCTGGGCCGAACCGGGTCCGTGGCCAAGAGGCCCGGGCGGCTCCTGGCGCAGGACCCTACCGTCGCGGGCGACGGCCGGGCATTTCTTGCGCTAGTCTGTGCAACGAGGGCGGACCCGCCAGAGAGGTCCGCTCCAGGGGAAATGCTCAAGGGGATTGGCTATGGCACGCGTAGCGCTTGTAACCGGTGGGACCCGAGGAATCGGGGCCGCGATTTCGATCGGCCTCAAGGAGGCCGGCTATTCCGTGGCCGCCAACTACGGCGGCAATGACGAAGCGGCCAACAAGTTCAAGGACGAGACCGGGATCGCCGTCTACAAGTGGGACGTCGGCGACTTCGACGCCTGCAAGGCGGGCATCGCCCAGGTCGAGGCCGACCTGGGCCCGGTCGAGGTCCTGGTCAACAACGCCGGCATCACGCGCGACGGCACCTTGCACCGCATGAGCGAGGAGAACTGGAGCGCGGTCATCCGCACCAACCTCGACTCGCTGTTCCACATGACCCGCAACGTCATCGAGGGCATGCGCGGCCGCGGCTACGGCCGGATCATCAACATCTCCTCGGTCAACGGCCAGAAGGGCCAGCTCGGCCAGGCCAACTACTCGGCCGCCAAGGCCGGCCTGATCGGCTTCACCAAGGCGGTGGCGCAGGAGAACGCCAACAAGGGCATCACCGTCAATGCGGTGGCGCCCGGCTACATCGGCACCGAGATGGTCCGCGCCGTGCCGGAAGAGATCCTCAACGGCAAGATCATTCCGCAGATCCCCGTCGGCCGCCTCGGCGAGCCGGAAGAGGTCGCCCGCTGCGTCGTCTTCCTCGCCGCCGACGAAGCCGGCTTCATCACCGGCTCGACGCTCTCCGCCAACGGCGGCCAGTACATGGCGTAAACCTCGAATCCCTGTCGTTAGACGCCGGTGATCAGGAGATCGATTGCCGCGATGATATCGCTTCGATGATGGTCGAGAGACCCGACTCTCTCGCCCATCTCGGCGCGAGACATGCCCGCCAGCTGGGGCGTGAGCATGGTGACCTCTTCGTCGCCTATCATGAAGCGGGGGTTCAAGCGACTCATGGGCGTGAACCGGCTCGTGCGTACCAGCGGCACGACGACGCGCGTCGCGAGATCGCGCAGGAGGTCAGACTGCACGTCCAGAAGAAAGGGGACATCCCCGTTGCCGTCATCGGAGTTCCGATAGGCGTCGAACTGCGCCATTAGAACTGCCGGCGGCCGTCGCTAAAGACGCCGCGGCGTGCGACATAGCTGTTGTACTCCTCGATGGCGGCCTTGTTCTCGGCAAGCCATCGTTCGCCCTCGGATTTGGCAAGCAGGCCCTTCAGGTGCTCTTCGAAGCTGTGTGACAGATCGATGTGCAGCTGTTCCGCCTGATCGAGGAGATCCTCGTTGACGGTCAGGTTGACGGCCTTCCGGCGGGGTTTCTTGTCGCTTAGCGTGGACATGGGATTCGATTCCTGCTGGCCCTATACGCGCTTAGACTATCCGCCTGGTGGAGCAGGTCAACGAAGGGGTGAAAGTGCATGGCGACGGTGCCCTTGGTCGAGTACGAGGACGCGCCTGCCGAGGTGCGGGCGGTCTACGACGACATCATGGCGACCCGGCAGGTCACCTGGGTCAACAACTTCTGGAAGGCGCTGGCCAACGACCCGGCCTCGCTGAAGCGGACCTGGGAGAGCCTGAAACAGGTCATGGCGCCGGGCGCGCTGGACCCGCTGACCAAGGAGATGCTCTACCTCGCCGTCAGCGTCGCCAACGGCTGCGACTACTGCATCACCTCGCACACGGCCGCCGCCCGCAAGGCCGGCATGACCCCGGCGATGTACGCCGAGCTGATGGCCGTGGTCGGCATGGCCAGCGAGACCAACGCCCTGGTCAGCGGCTACCGGGTCGAGGTCGACGAAGCGCTGGCCAAGGCCGCCAAGGGATAGTCGAGCCGCTCGACGGTGATCGTCGCGCGGCCCAGGTTGTTCGTCTTGCCGGGCTCGTCCTTGCCGTAGAACAGCCACTGGTCGGCGCAGACCAGGCAAACGGCATCGTTGACGAAGAACAGGAGCTCGCCCTGCTCCTCGACGTTCTCGATCACCGTGCCGTTGCCGACCTGGAAGGTCTGCGGGCCGACCTGCGCCATGAGCTTGAACCAGTTCTCGTTCCGAATGCGCCGGAGGGGCGAGAAGGCCGCCATCTTGAGCCGACCCAGAGCGCTCGGGATGGCCTTGTCGTCCCATGTCGAGAAGCCCTCGGGCCCGGTCTCGATCGACTTGTCCATCCAGGTGTCCTCGTCCGCGACCTCGACGGTGATCTTGTAGCGCTCGCCGGGTGCCACGGCGATCCCGCTGGCGTGGCAGGGATCGAGCGTGGCGAAGGTCAGCGCCTTGCCGGCGAGCGACACGTCGACCTCGGCACTGGAGGGATCGCTGCCGGGCTCGTCGGCGGTCACGGTCAAGGTCACCTTCCTGATGTCCTCCTCGGAGGGCAGCTTGACGATGTTCCTGCCGTTGGTTTCGCAGCCCGGATAGCCGACCGCGCGAAAGCCCAAGGAGGTCGTGAAGCCGGCCAGCAGGACCAGGAAGGCCGCGCAGACCATGCCTTCGACCCGGAGCCATGTCGGTCGGGGCGTCTTGTCCAAGGCGGCCTTGCTGCCGGGAAAGACGCAACGCCAGGCCGCTTCGGCCAGCGCGTTGGTCCGGTCCCTGAGCTCCACGCGCTGGTGGATCAGCATGGCGAGCACGATGCAGGCGAGGACCAGCAGCTCGGGCCGCACGAAGATCATGAACTTGAGCGGCTCGTCGAGGATCGACGGCACGAGAGCGGAGAGGCCGGCCGCCAGCATGTAGAGCAGGCCGCCGGACTCCGTCTCGGCGACGAAGCCGGCCGTGAAGGCCTTGGCGAAGAACGCCACCACGAGCAGGCAGGCGCTGGTCGCGAGGAAGTAGTAGTAGAGCCGTCGGCGGTGGCCGATCAGCGGGACCGACTGCTCTTGAATCGCACCCCAGTTCGGCGTCTTTGCCGCCGCGCCGCCGGCCCGGAAGGCAGCCTCCAGACTCGGAGCTTCCTGTTCGCCCGGGTGCAGGGTCTCGTCCGGCACCACCCTTGTCGGGAGCGCGCTCGGCGCCGGCAGGTTGATCGGCGCGTAGCCGCTGCTGAAGCCCTTGATGCGATGGAACACGCTCTCGTGGATCTTGATCTCCTCGATGTTGTTGTCTCTGCAGATCTCTGAGAGGTTGCGGGGCCTATAGCGGTAGTAGGCCTTGAGTCCCGAGCGCGAGTCGTAGATCTGGCCCTGCGCGTCGGCCTTGCCCTGCGCTTCCTGCCAGGCCGCCTCGGTGAACCGCAGGCCGTTTTCCTCGGCCCGTTTCATCATCCAGAAGAGGGGCAGGTGCGCGAGCTGATCCCGGGGATAGCCGCCGCCGACGTTGGAGTGCGCGCCGGCGAAGAAGACCTGCTGAACGTCGTCGTGGCTGCCTTCCTGCCACATGACCGGGTGAAAGGTCTTGCGCTCGTCGTCGATGGCGACGGCGTGGCAGCCGCGGTGCACCTGGCGGCTCAGGCTCGTGTCCTTGAACTGGATCGGCCAGATCTTGTCGAGGGCATCGCGCAAGCCATCGAAGGGCACGCCCACGGCATCGACCGTGTCCCAGACGCCGATGAACTCGATGGGGACGTCGTTGGGCCCGCCTTGCCAAGCCTCCCAGGGCGCCCGCGTGACCTTCACGCCGTGCTGCTCCTTGAAGGCCAGGGCTTGATCGGGCTTGTCGCCGTAGTGCCCGTTCTTGAACTTCTTGAAGGCCTCCTGGGCGCGGTCTCGGATCTCCTGATCCGAGAGGCCGGGCTTTCGCTCGACGATGCCGCAGTAGTGAATCAGCCCGGCCAGCGAGCGGACCGTGAAGGCGCCGCGGCTGAAGCCGAAGAGGTAGATGCGGTCGCCCGGCTCGTAGACCTGCACCAGCTTGGTGTAGAGGTCGACGATGTTGCGCCCGAGCCCCAGGCCGAAGGCGCCGCCGAGCACCTTCAGCAACTTGAGAGACTCGGTGCCGACGCCGTCGTCGTAGAAGGCGACCTGCTCGGTCAGGGTCTTCCCGGTCGCATCCTTGGTGTGCCGGTCGATGCCGTTGAAGACGCGGTAGACGTTGGTGCCTTGCTTCTTGCCGCCCGAGTTGCCGGTGCCGTCGGAGCAGAGCACGATGTTCTTCGGAGGCTTCGGTGGGGTGGTTTCACTGTCCGCATCCGAAGCTGCTTCGGCTTGGTGGTCAGACATGGATTTTCTCCCACAGGTGTTCGGACTATTCTAGTCCTGCCCGCCCGGTTACGGGCTGTGGGGAAAACCACGATCTCGTTTACGGGTGGTCCGCGATGGACGGCCTGCGCGCTGGCGGCCGGCCCGGTCTATGATGACGCCATGAGCAGCTACCCGAACCGGCCGCTGATCGGCGTCGGCGTCATCGTCTTCCGGCGGCAGTCGGCGGGGCCGCAGGTGCTGCTCGTGCGCCGCGGCAAGCCGCCGCGCGAGGGGCGCTGGAGCCTGCCGGGCGGCCGCCAGCGCCTGGGCGAGACCGTGCGCGAGGCGGCGCGGCGCGAGGTGGCCGAAGAGACCGGCTGCGAGGTCGAGATCACCGCGCTGCTCGACGTCGTCGACTCGATCACCCGAGACGACGATCGGGCGATCGCCTACCACTACACCTTGGTCGACTTCCTGGCCGAGTGGCGCGCCGGCGAGGTCTGCGCCGCGGGCGATGCCGCCGATGCGCTCTGGGCGGACCCGGACGCGCTCGAGCCCTACGACCTTTGGAGCGAGACCCTGAGGCTCATCGCCCTGGGGCGGGAACGGCTCGGCGACTGACCTTGCCGTTCGGCCGGCCGGCGCCTCCGAGGACATGCGACGGCGCCGTTGACTCCGTCGCGGCTCTAGCCGCCGCCGGGCTCCCAGCCCTCTGGCGCCAGCTCGAAGCCCTCGAAGGCGAAGGCCGGCGACACGCTGCAGCCGACCAGGCTCCAATCGCCGAGGCTGACGGCGCTCTGCCAGGCGCCGGCCGGCACGACCGCCTGGGGCCGCTCGCCGGCGGCGATGTCGCTGCCGAGCCGCTCGGTCTCGACGCCTCGGCCGTCCGGCGAGATCGACAGCGCCAGGGGCGCGCCGGCGTACCAGTGCCAGATCTCGATCGCATCGATGCGGTGCCAGCGGCTGACCTCGCCGGCCCTCAGCAGATAGTAGATGGCCGTGGTGGCGCCCCGGGCGCCGTCGGCGGGCCGGTCGCGGAAAGTCTCGCGGTAGTGGCCGCCCTCGGGGTGCGGCTCCAGGCCGAGGGCGGCGATGACCTGCTCGGCGGTCATGGCTCGCGCGGCATGGTCTCCCGCAGCGACGGCCGCTGCGAGACCGCCTTGTGCCAGGCCTCGAGCCCCGGCCGGCCGCTTCGCCAGCCGTGGTCGGGGAAGCGGAAGTCCAGGTAGTCGAGCGCGATGGCCACCGACATCGGCCCGATGGTGAAGGGGCCATCGAGCGCGCCGCAGTCCTGCTCGAGGTCGTCGAGGGCGCGGTCGATCTTGCCCTTCTGACGCTCGCTCCAGTCGTCCCAGCGCTTGTCCGCCGGCCGCCGCTTGCCCTCGACCAGCATCAGCACGGCGCTGTCCAGGATGCCGTCGGCCAGGGCGTGCTGGCGCAAGCTCCGCCAACGGGCGTCGCCGATCGGCGGGATCAGCTTGTCGCCGTCGTGGTGACAGTCGAGGTACTCGCAGATCAGCAGGGACTCGAAGAGCGTCGTGCCGTCGTCCAGGACCAGCGCCGGCACCTTGCCGAGCGGGTTCTGGCTCGGCAGGTCGTCGTCGTCGCTCCAGGGGCTGGCCGGCACCCGCTCGACCCGGGAGTCGAGGCCGATCTCCCGGCACAGCACGGTGACCTTGCGCACGAAGGGCGAGGTGGGCGAATAGCGCAGCTTCATGATGTCGGTGCCTTCGGGACGGTCGCTTGCATGGAGGGGCGGGCGGCGAAGCCCTCGTACCAGCCGGCCAGGGCCGGGCGGCCGTCGCGCCAGCGGTCGGCGTCGAAGCGGAAGTCGAGGTAGCCGAGCGCGACGCCGAGGCAGACCTCGCCGATGGTCACGCCCTCGCCCTCGGCCAGCGCGCCTTCGGCCGCCTGGCGCTCCAGCAGGTCGAGCGTGCGGCCGATCTTGCCCTTCTGGTGCTTCATGATGCCCTCGGAGCGCTGTCCCTCGGGCCGCAGCCGGACTTCGAGCAGGCGGGCGAGGGCGGCGTCCATGACGCCGTCGGCCAGGGCCGCCAGGTTCAGCGCCCGCCAGCGCGCCGGACCGGCCGGCGGATAGAGCTTCGGGCCGGCCAGCGCGTCGAGGTATTCGCAGATCACCGGCGACTCGCAGAGCGTGTCGCCCTCGTCGGTGGTCAGGGCCGGCACCTTGCCGAGCGGGTTAACCTCGGCAAGGCTCTTGTCGCCGGTATCGGTCGGCAGGTTCTCGATGCGCTCGCCCAGCCCCAGCTCCAAGGCGGTCACCGAGACCTTGCGGACGTAGGGACTGGCCGGCGAGTAGCGAAGTTTCATGTGGTGTCTTTTCCTTCGGATCGTGGCGGCCAAGATGTCGCGGCCATGCTGTGACCGGCGAGCCTAACATTCGGCGATCAGGGCATGAAGCGCCCGAAGGCCTATGCTAGAATACCGATATGTGGACCGACGTCGTCGATCTCAGAGACTTCTACGAAACCCATCTCGGCCAGACCGCCCGTCACATGATCCGTCGTGGCGTGCGCTCCGTCTGGCCGAACGTGCAGGGCGAGCGTCTGCTCGGCCTGGGCTATGCGACACCTTACCTGCGCCAGTTCCGGGGCGAGGCCGAGCGGGTCATCGGGCTGATGCCGGCGGCGCAGGGCGTGCTGCACTGGCCGAAGGAAGGCCCGAACCGCGTCGCCCTGACCGACGAGACCGACCTGCCCTTGCCGGACAATGCCGTCGATCGGGTGCTGATCGTCCATGCCCTGGAGAGCACCGAATGGCTGCGCGCGATGCTGCGCGAGGTCTGGCGGGTGCTGAGCGGCCAGGGCCGCATGCTGGTCGTGGTGCCGAACCGCCGCGGTATCTGGGCCCGGGTCGACCGCACGCCCTTCGGCTGGGGTCATCCCTATAGCCACCGGCAGATTTCCCGCATGCTGCGCGACCACATGTTCACGCCGACGCGCAGTGCCCAGGCGCTGTTCCTGCCGCCGGTACGCTCCGTCCCGCTGATGCGGTCGGCGGCGGCCATCGAGCGTATGGGGCAGCGCTGGTTCCCGACCTTCTCCGGCGTGGTGATCGTCGAGGCCAGCAAGCAGCTCTACGCCGTCACGCCGGTGCGCGAGCCGGCCCGCCGGAGCCGCTCCGTGGTCGTGCGCTTCCCGCAGGTCGCCGGCCGTTCCTCGAGAGACTTCCTGCCCCGCAGCGAAACGCCGATCGGGGACGACGAGGCATCATGACAGCACGCCGTTTCGCGGCGTCGCTCCTCGTGGGCGGCGCCTGTACGTTGCTGGCCGCCGCCGGCGTCGCGGACACGACGGATACGCTCTCGACCGACGTCAAGCGGCTGGAGGTGCGTACGGACTCCTGCGAGGCGATCGGCTTGGAGTTCGAGAGCCGCTTGAGCGAGCTGGCCGCCCGGCTGGCCGATGCCGCCGAGGCCGGCGCGCAGCGCAGCGACGCCCAGCGCGAGGAGATCGCCGAGACCAAGGTGCAGATGGACGCCTTGGACGACTGCGCGGCGGACCTGGAGCTGTTCCGCGACCAGGTCGCCGAGCGACTCGGCGAGCCGCCGGCGGCGGACGACGAGGCCGATGCCGCCTCCGAAGAGGGCGACGTGGACTCGCTGCAGAGCCTTCACCTGCGCCACGACATCATCACCAGCCGGATCGAGCGTCTGCGCGAGATGGCCCGCATGATCCGCGAAAGCCTGACGCCCTCGATCAGCCGCGCCGGCCTGGACGAGCCGTAGCGCTCCCGCCTGCCGCCCTCAGCGGCTCAGCAGAAACATGCCGTGCTGGCAGAAGAGGTTGGCCCGCGCCAGGGACGTCGAGCGCTTGGGGCGGCCGCGGCCGTCGAGCGGCAGGAAGCGCTCGACCGTGATGCCGTTCTCGTCGCAGAGCGAGAGGAAGTCCTTGATCGTGCAGAGGTGGATGTTGGGCGTCTCGTACCAGGCCTGCGGCAGGGCCTCGGTGATCGGCATGCGCCCGCTGGTCAGCAGCCGCCAGCGCATCTGCCAATGGCCGGCGTTGGGGAAGGAGACCACGGCGCGCTTGCCGATCCGCACCAGGTGGCCGAGGACCCGCCGCGGGTCGCGGGTCGCCGGCAGGGTCTGGCTGAGGATCACGTAGTCGAAGGCGCCGTCCGGGTAGTCGGCCAGGTCGGCGTCGGCGTCGCCCTGGATCACCGACAGGCCGAAGCCGACGCTGGCGTTGACCCCCGACTGGCTGAGCTCGATGCCGGCGCCCTTGACCTGCTTGAAGGTCACCAAATAGGACAGCAGCGCGCCGTCGCCGCAGCCGACGTCGAGCACCCGCGCGCCGCTCTCGATCATGTCGGCGATGACCTGCAGGTCGGCGCGGATCTTGGCCGCGCGCGGCGCGCCGGCGGCGTCCAGGGGGTTCATGGCGTGCGCAGGCCGAGGATCTCGGCCGAGCCGGTGAGGAAGCCGGAGAGGGTCGACCAGAACTCCGGCTCGTCGAGCAGGAAGGCGTCGTGGCCCTTGTCGCTCTCGATCTCGACGAAGCTGACGTCGGCCGCCACGCCGTTGAGCGCGCGCACCACCTCGCGGCTCTCGCTGGTCGGGAACAGCCAGTCGCTGGTGAAGGACATGACGCAGAAGCGCACGGGCGTGTTGGTGAAGGCCTTGGCCAGGACGCCGTCGTGCTCGGCGGCCAGGTCGAAGTAGTCCATGGCCCGGGTGATGTAGAGGTAGGAGTTGGCGTCGAAGCGCTCGACGAAGCTGCTGCCCTGGTAGCGCAGGTAGCTCTCGACCTCGAAGTCGGCGTCGAAGCCGTAGGTCACGGCCTCGCGGTCCTGCAGCCGCCGGCCGAACTTGCGGTGCAGGGCGGCCTCGGAGAGGTAGGTGATGTGCGCCGCCATGCGGGCGACCGCCAGGCCGCGGCTCGGCACCTTGCCGTGGGCGTAGTAGTCGCCGCCGCACCAGTCCGGATCGGCCATGATCGCCTGCCGGCCGACCTCGTGGAAGGCGATGTTCTGGGCCGTGTGGCGCGCCGCGGCGGCGACCGGCACGGCGGCGAAGACCCGCTCCGGGTGGCGCGAGGCGAAATCGAGGACCTGCATGCCGCCCATCGAGCCGCCGATGACGCAGAAGACCTTCTCGATGCCCAGGCTGTCGAGCAGCAGGAGCTGGGCGCGCACCATGTCGGCCACGGTGATGACCGGGAAGCCCAGGCCCCAGGGCTTGCCGCTCTGCGGGTTGATCTCCTTGGGGCCGATGGTGCCCATGCAGCCGCCGATCACGTTGGCGCAGATCACGAAGTAGCGCTCGGTGTCGAGCGGCAGCCCCGGACCGACCACCTCGTGCCACCAGCCCTCCTTGTGGGTCACCGGGTTCTCGCCGGTGAGGTACTGGTCGCCGGTCAGGGCGTGGCAGACCAGGATGGCGTTGCTGCGCGCCTCGTTGAGGCGGCCGTAGGTCTGGTAGGCCATGGTGAAGGGGCCGAGCTCGACCCCGCAGTCCAGACGCAAGCGCCGCTCGCGCCCCAGCTCGGCGAAGGGGCCCGGCAGCGCCTGGTTGCGCGTGGCGAGGGAGGTCGGCTGGCTCATCGCGGGCGACGGTACTGATTGTCGCCGGGCCTGTCGAGAAAGCCGAGGGGCCCGGCGGGGCGACCGGGAGAGCCCGAATTCATGAGGTTTTCTTTGATTTTGGCCGGACCCGGGACTATCTCTAGGCGCCTTTTCAGCCGCGACCGGTCCCTCCATGCCTGCCCCAGGAAGCTCGCTCGACGACCTGCGCCGGGAGATCGACGAGATCGATAGTGCGATCCACGATCTCCTGATGAAACGCGCCGAGATCGGCCGCCGGGTCGGCGAGGCCAAGGGCAGCGGCGCCCATGCCTTCCGGCCGGGCCGCGAGGCCCAAGTGCTGCGCCGCCTGCTCGGCCGCCACGGCGGGCCCTTCCCGCCGCGCGTGGTGATGCGGATCTGGCGCGAGATCGTCTCGGCCTTCGCGGCCATGCAGGGGCCCTTCTCGGTCGCCGCCCTGCGCCCGGAAGAGGGCCAGGACCTCACCGCCCTGGCGCGCGAGCATTTCGGCTCGGCCTGCCCCTTGCGCGCGTTCGCGGTCGGCTCCAGCGTCCTGCGCGCGGTCGCCGAGGGCGAGGCGACGCTCGGCGTGGTGCCGCTGCCGCACCAGGGCGAGCCCGAGTGCTGGTGGCGGATGCTCGGTCCCGACGGCAAGGCGCGCCCGAGGATCGTGGCGCGCCTTCCTTTTGTGCCCCCCGAGACGACGGCTGGCGCCGCCGAGGCCCTGGTCGTCGGCATGAGCCCGCCGGAGCCGAGCGGCGACGACTGCAGCTACCTCATCGTCGAGACCCAGGGGCCGCTGTCGCGCGGCCGCTTGCGCGAGCGCCTCGAGGCGGCCGGCTTCAAGATCCTCGACAGCTCGGTCAGCACCGAGGGCGAGGATCCGCGCCTGCACTTCATCGAGGTCGAGGGCTTCCTCGCCGAGGACGACAAGCGCTTCGGGCGGCTGCTGGAAGAAGAGGATAGCGCCATCGGCCAGGCCTGGGCGGTCGGCAGCTACGCGCGCGCGCTGGACCGCGCGCTGTTCGACGCGCCGGCGGCAGAGGCCAAGGCGGCGCCATGAAGCTGCAGCCCCGGCCCGGCGTGCTCGAGGTCGAGCCCTATGTCGGCGGCGAGGCCGCCATCGCCGGCCGCAACCGGGTGATCCGCCTGGCGTCGAACGAGAATCCCCTGGGCGCCAGCCCGCTCGCCAAGGCCGCCTACGAGGCCCATGCCGCCGAGCTGCACCGCTATCCCGACGGCGGCGCCCGGGCCCTGCGGCAGGCCATCGCCGAGAGCCAGGGTCTGGATGCTGAGCGCATCGTCTGCGGCGCCGGCTCCGACGAGCTGATCGCCCTGCTGATCCGCGCCTACGCCGGCGAGGGCGACGAGGTGCTGCACAGCGCCCACGGCTTCCTGATGTACGCAATCTCGGCCAAGTCGGCCGGCGCCCTGCCGGTGCCGGCGCCGGAGCGCGAGCTGACGGCCGACGTCGACGCGCTGCTGGCCCGGGTCTCGACCCGCAGTCGCCTGCTGTTCCTGGCCAACCCGAACAACCCGACCGGCAGCTACCTGCCGGCGGCCGAGGTCGCGCGCCTGCGCGAGGCCCTGCCGAGCGAGGTCCTGCTGGTGCTCGACGCGGCCTACGCCGAGTACGTCGAGGCCGAGGACTACGAGGCCGGGCAGGCGCTGGTCGAGGCGCGCGACGACGTGGTCATGCTGCGCACCTTCTCCAAGATTCACGGCCTGGCCTCGCTGCGCCTCGGCTGGGCCTACTGCCCGCCGGCCGTGGCCGACGTCCTGCATCGGGTGCGCGGCCCCTTCAACGTCTCGATGGCGGCACAGGAAGCCGGCGCGGCGGCGATGCGCGACGGCCAGCACGTCGCCCGCTCTCGGGCGCACAACGCGGCCGCCCTCAAGAGCTTCGCTGCGCAGTGCGAGGCGCTCGGCCTGGCGCCGGCGCCGAGCGTCGGCAACTTCATCCTGCTGCGCTTCCCGAACGAGCCCGGCCGCGACGCCGTCGCCGCGGCCGAGCATCTCAAGGCGCAGGGCATCCTGGTGCGCGCCGTCGGCGGCTACGGCCTGCCCGACCGGCTGCGCGTCACCATCGGCACCGACGAGGACATGGCGGCGGTGGCCGAAGCGCTGACGGCGTTCCGCTCATGACCGAGGCATCGCAAGAGGGGCCGCTGTTCGAGCGGGTGGCGCTGATCGGCATCGGGCTGATCGGCTCCTCGCTGGCCCGCGCCATCAAGCGCCACGGCCTGGCCGGCTCCATCGCCGCCTGCGCCCGCAGCGAGTCGACCCTGGAGGCGGTGCGCCGGCTCGAGCTGGCCGATAGCTGCCATCGGGACGTCGGCGAGGCGGTCGAGGGCGCCGACCTGGTGGTGCTGGCGACGCCGATCGGCACCTACGGCGGCCTGGCGCAGGCCATGGCGCCGCGGCTGCGGGAGGGCGCCATCGTCACCGACGTCGGCTCGGTCAAGCAGGCGACGATCCGCGACGTCGGGCCGGAGCTGCCGGAAGGCGTCGTCTTCGTGCCGGGACATCCGATCGCCGGCACCGAGCACTCCGGGCCCGAGGCCGGCTTCGCCGAGCTCTTCGAGGACCGCTGGTGCGTGCTGACGCCGCCGCCCGGCACGCCGGAGCCGGCCGTCGAGAAGGTCCGCCAGCTCTGGGAGGCCTGCGGCTCGATGGTCACCGAGATGGCGGCCGGCGATCACGACAAGGTGCTGGCCATGACCTCGCACCTGCCGCACTTGATCGCCTACACCATCGTCGGCACGGCGAGCGACCTGGAAGGCCACACCAAGGCCGACGTCATCAAGTTCTCGGCCGGCGGCTTCCGCGACTTCACCCGCATCGCCGCCTCGGACCCGGTGATGTGGCGCGACGTCTTCCTCAACAACCGCGAGGCGGTTCTGGAGATCCTGCAGCGCTTCAGCGAGGACCTGACGGCCCTGCAGCGGGCGATCCGCTGGGGCGAGAGCGAGACTCTGGAGAACCTCTTCCGGCGCACGCGGGCGATCCGCGGCGACATCGTCGAGGCCCACCAGGCCGGCACCTTCGACGCTAGAGAACCGGCGAAATCCGGGCTATCGGGACCGGACCCAGATACAGCCGACCATCCTGCAGAGTGACCGGCACCTGGAGGCCGTCCGCGCCGCCGCCGAGGGCGGCGAGCGCGAGCTTGGCGGCGAAGACGGCGCCGCTGTCGAGCAGCCCGGCCCGGGCGAAGGCGTCGAGCGTCTCCGACAAGCCCTGAACCCGGGCCTGAAAGGCGCCGATCGGCCGGAAGCGGTCGTCCAGGCTGGCGGTGCCCTCGGCCTTGAGCCGTAGGGGGCCCCAGACGGTTTCGAGCCGGGCCACCTCCAGCTTGCCGCCGGCATCGCGCCAGCGGGCCAGCGCCTGTTTCGGCGCGCCGGGCGGCACCTCGCCGACCAGCGTGGCTTCGAGCGTGGCCGACTCGATCCGGCGGCCGAGCGGTGTCTCGATCGCTTCCGGCAAGGTGACGCCGCTGCCCTCGAGCGCCATGTCGAGCGCCGGCCCTGCCGCCGTCGCGTCCTGGCGCAGCGGCCCGTAGCGGCCGACCAGGCTCTCCGCCGTGCCGCTGCCGACCAGGGCCGAGCGGACCGCCAAGTCCTGCAGCGCGACGGCGCCCTGGTCGACGCGGCCGTCGCGGCGCAGCCGGACCCAGGCGGCGGCGTCGGCTGCTTCGGCCTCGACCTCGGCCTCCGGCGCCTGCGGCTCGGGCCGCCAGGTGACGCGGTGCAGGCCGGGAAAGTCGGCCTCGATGGTGAAGGGGCTCCAGACCTTGGCGCGGCCGCCGACCGGCGGCCCGCGCCAGCGCCAGCCCTCCGCGCCGGCCACCAGCGGTTCCTCGAAGCGCGCCGACAGCCCGACCGGGAAGCCGCCGACCTCCGGGCCGCTGTATTCGATCGTCAGGCCCCGCGCCCGCTGCTGGTCCGCGAAGCGGGCCACCGCCGTCTCGAGCTGCCCGGCCGACCAGAGCCAGAAGCCGCACCAGCCCGCGGCGAGGACGAGCGGGACGGCGAGCGCGAGCAGGAGAGGACGGCGCGGCATGGCGGCCGGATGCTAGCGCGTTTTCCGATCGGACGGCACCGGGCCGCTCCCCCTCCCGGCCAGCCACGGCACTATCCTATTGGGTGGCCGGGAGGGGGGAGCGGGCCGGTGCCGTGACTCCGCGTGAGCGGAAAACGCTCTAGCGGCTCGTCCGGGCCCTGTCGCGTGGCGGTTGCACGCTTCTCAGCCCGTCGCTTGCCGCGCCGGGGTGCGCCGATAGGATGGCGGGGGCGGAGAGGCGGCAGGGGCTCGGCGATGCCGGAAGGCGCCAGGCAAGGCAGCAGGAACCCGCGGCGGGCGCCGCCGGGCCGCGTGGTGACGGTCGAGCGCGACCGGCTGGCCTTGCCCGACGGTGCCGACTTCTGGGTCTTCGGCTACGGCTCGCTGATCTGGAAGCCGGGCTTCCCGCATGTCGAGGTCCGCGCCGGGCTGGTGCGCGGTTACCATCGCCGCTTCTGCATCTACTCCCACAAGTACCGCGGCACCGTCGAGCGGCCGGGCCTGGTCCTGGGTCTCGACCGGGGCGGCTCCTGCCGCGGCCTGGCCTTTCGGGTGCCGGCGGCGGAGGGCGACGCGGTGATGGACTACCTCTACGACCGGGAGATGATCACCGGCGTCTACGATCCGCGCTGGCTGAAGGTGAGCACTCGCGAAGGAACGGTCGAGGCCGCGAGCTTCGTGGTCGACCGGAGCCACGCGCAGTACACCGGCGAGCTGAGCGCGGAGGAGACCGCCAAGCTGATCCTGCAAGGCGAAGGCGAGATGGGCAGCGGCAGCGAGTACCTGCGCAATACCGTGCACCACCTCGACGCGCTGGGCCTGGGCTGTCCGCGCCTGCACCGCATCCTGCGGCTGGTCGATGCACGACACGATGCCGACTGATACCAGGCTGCGATGACTGCAGCTCATCGCTGCTCGCCAATCGCCTTTCCTGCTCTGGAGCGGGCCGGTGCCGTCCGATCGGAAAACGCTCTAGACTGGCGCGTGCGATTTGCTGTGGGGGCCGGTCCATGACCGTTGCGGAAGCGGGGAAGCAGGCAGCGTTGGGCGGGCGACGGCGCCTTCTGCCCGCTGCCATGATCGGCGCCATCGCCGGCATCGACAACATCACGGCGGCGCTCGCCATGGGCGCTTTGATGTTCTCCGGGCCCTTGGCTTCCGGCATGGGGCTCGGCGTCGGCGTCGTGCTGCTCGGCGGCGCTCTCCTTGCGCTGGTCGTCGCGCTCCGCAGCGTCGTGCCCAACTCCGTGGCGCTGGTGCAAGAGACCACTATTGCCATCCTCGCCGCCGCGATCCTCTCGATGACCCTTCGGTCGAGCGGCGACGTAGAGACCAAGATCGCAACGGCGATCGCCATTATCGGTGCCTCCAGCCTGGCGACCGGTGCTCTCTTCTGGCTCACCGGCCGGCTGAGACTCGGCGGTCTCGTCCGCTTCCTGCCCTATCCCGTCGTCGCCGGCTTTCTCGCCGGCTCCGGTTGGCTCCTGGTGGACGGTGCCGCGGTCATGCTCACGGGGCAGAGGATCGGTCTCGGCTTTGTGGACTCGCTCGGCGATCCCGACGCGCTTTGGCGTGTCGTGCCCGCTGTCGTTTTCGCCCTGACCATGTTGGCGGCGCTTCGTTGGCTCACGCATCCCATGACCATGCCCCTCGTCCTGGTCGCCGCGGCCATCGCCTTCTTCGCAGCACTGGAGCTCGTCGGGATGCCGATCGAGACGGCGCGCAGCCTCGGCCATTTGCCGCAGGTCAACGCCAGCGGCGGCATCGAGGTGCCGACGCCGGCGCTGCTCGCCCATGTCGACTGGTGGGCCGTGCTCGCCGCCTGGCCCAGCATCCTCGTCATCGCCGGGCTCAGCATGATCGGTCTGATGCTCAACGTCGGGGGATTGGAGCTCGCCATCGGCCGAGACATAGACGTGAACGCGGAGCTTCGATCCAGCGGTCTCGCCAACATTTTCTCCGGTGGCGTAGGCGGGCCGACAGGCTTTGTCGGCCTCTCCATGACCGTGCTGGCCGAGAAGACCGGTGCGAGCGGTCGCGGCGCAGGGATCGCGACCGCGGTGGTCATGCTCCTGGGTCTGTTCGCCGGCGGGTCGCTGATCTTTCAGGTTCCGGTGTTCCTTACGGCGGGTTTCGTCCTCTTTCTCGGTTTTGAGCTACTGAAGGAATGGATCGGCGATACCCGCCATCGCTTGCCGCTCTCCGAATGGCTGATCGTCGCCGTGATCCTGCTGACGGTGGCCCTGGTCGGTTTCATGGAAGGCTTGGCGGTCGGGCTCTTGGTCGCCAGTGCCGTCTTTGTGTTCAAATACTCGCGTTTGCCCGTCGTCCGTCTCCACGCCACCGGGGTGGAGCGGCGCAGCACCGTCGATCGCTCGCCCGCCGACATCAAGTTTCTGACCGAGCACGGCGACGCCATAGAGGTGATCCAGTTGCAGGGCTACCTCTTCTTCGGCACCGCCGACCGGGTGGTCGATCTGGTCCGCCGCCGTCTCACGGCGCCGGACAAAGCCCCACCCAGGTTCATCGTGCTCGACTTTCGGGATGTCAGCGGCGCCGACTCCGCGGCCATCACCTGCTTCGTGAAGATACGCAAGCTGGTGGAGATCGATAGCGTCAAGGTCTTCTTCACCCGGGTCCCGGCCGACCTGCGGCATCATCTCACCCTGGCCGGCCTCGAGTTTGGCGAAGACCGGCTCCTGACGCTCGACGTCGATCTCGACCATGCGCTCGAGAAGGCCGAGGAGTCGCTGCTCGCGGAACAGCAAGATCTCGTTGTCGGCGAGAGCCTGCTCAACCACCTGGTCGCCGCCATAGGCCCGCATCCGCGTCTGCCCGATCTGATCGACAACATGACCAAGCTCGAGCTACAGCCGGAGGACGTCTTGATCAGGCAGGGAGAGGTTGCCGACGACGTGTTCTTCGTCGGCGCCGGCCGCGTGCGCGTGCAGATCAATCTGCCCAGCGGTCAGGTCTTGCGTGTGCGCACCATGTTGGGCGGTGCCATCGTCGGCGAGATCGCGCTCTATCTGAACCAGCCCCGCACGGCGGATGTGGTGGTGGACGCGCCCTCGGAGATCTTCCGGCTTGGCGCCGAGGACTTCGCGCGATTGGAGCGCGAGGACGCCGAGCTTGCCGCGCTGGCTCACCGACTGCTCGCCTGCAACCTGTCGGAGAAGCTGTCGGTCGCGAACAAGACGATTCAGATCATGCAGAGCTGAGGTATCGGCGGCACCTCACGTACAGCGCGATTAGCCGCAGCTCGTGCAGAGGTCGCAGCTTTCCTGGTGGACCAGGGGGGAACTGCCGCATTTCGGGCATTGCCGCAGCGGCCGGCGCGGCGGGTCTGGTCCTCGGGCTTGACCGGGGCGGCTCCTGGCGCGGCCTGGTCTTTCGGGTGCCGGCGGCCGAGGGCGAGGCGGTGATGGACTACCTCTACGACCGGGAGATGATCACCGGCGTCTACGATCCGCGCTGGCTGAAGGTGAGCACTCGCGAGGGCCCCGTCGAGGCGGCGAGCTTCGTGGTTGACCGGCGCCACTCGCAATACACCGTCGACCTCAGTCCCGATAGAGACCGCGAAGCTGATCCTGCAGGGCCAGGGCGAGATGGGCAGCGGCTGCGACTACCTGCGCAGCACCGTCCATCACCTCGATACGTTGGGCCTCGGTTGCCCGCGGTTGCACAGGATCCTGAGGTTGGTGGATACGCGGAGCGATGCTGACTAGCCATGCTCTTCAAGAATCTCAGGCCTATCGAGACAGTGCAAAATAGTATTCTAACATTCGGTTAGGCTGGCCAATGGTCTAGCTCGTCGAGTATTCTGCAGCCTATTTGATGAACAGTGTTGAAATCTGCGAGCATCTGTGAGTGGAAAACGACCACTTTCGCATCTTCTCCGAAAGAATGCGTCATTACGGGCATAAAGTCTCCGAGTGCGTCTTGTTCTGCGGATAGACGGTCATACTCACCGAAATCTAGTTGTTTGTAGGCCTTGCCTTTTCTTAATTCAAGTTCTTGAAAGAGGTCCATTTTACTATTTAAGACGCGGTAGGGCGGGATGTACAAAGGGATTCGATGCGCTAGGGCATCACGAAAGTTCTCTAAGTTCCCAAGCCAACGATCTATTTTGTTTAGATACCGCTGGAACTCTGGTGAAAAAGTTCCACGTAAGAAGGAATTTTTCTTCCGAAGCCCCACCCAATTTCTGGGAATCGGAGAGCCGTTCTCCTGCGTGAGGCATCTTTCCTGTGTCCAAATCCATGCAAGGTTGTCGACACATCCGAATACGTTGAGAACGAAAGCTTGGATGTTGATTGCACAGTCAATGAGTTCTTCTCTGCTCGGCGAGTCAGTGCGATCAGGCGGCACTATCTCGAAAACGTTCTCGATGCACTGAACCATGGTTCCAAGTCGTCGCATGAACCCGTGAACGGCAAACTCTTGTGCGCGTGGGTTCTCAAAAGCTCTTGTGCTGTAGGCCTGCATAAGCTCGAGATACTTCGGAGAAACGGAGGCTTTCTCTTCTCGAAGTTCGCAGAGAGCTGCGTCGGAGAAGTACATTGGTCTTAGCTTGTTGCCAGCGGTAGAAGTGTTCGTGTCAGCTATCCGAATCTCTTTTTTGCTAACTTGGTGGTTGGTGCAATCACCTGTCTTTGAATGACTGCGCGAACGGTCAACGTCAATGCTGGAAAGAGTAAACATCTCCTAGGTTGCAAAGGCTCACTACTAAACGGGTGTTTTGCCTCAATTCACGAACAGCGCGAATAGCCGCAGCTCGTGCAGAGGTCGCAGCCTTCCTGGTGAACCAGGGACGCGCTGCCGCATTTCGGGCATTGCCGCAGGTTTCGCGGCCGGCCTTGGTCAGGTGAAAGGTTGACCACCTGGCTCTCGACCGGCTCGCCGACGTTGTCGTCCGCCGAGCCCGGCAGGAAGCCGATGTCGACCATGTGCCGCTCGATCACCTCGGCGATGGCGGCCAGCAGCGAGGGCACGTAGCGGCCCTGGTGCCAGGCGCCGCCGCGCGGGTCGAACACGGCCTTCAGCTCCTCGACCACGAAGGAGACGTCGCCGCCGCGCCGGAACACGGCGCTGATCATGCGGGTCAGGGCCAGGGTCCAGGCGTAGTGCTCCATGTTCTTCGAGTTGATGAAGATCTCGAAGGGCCGGCGCCGGCCGTCCTGCACCACGTCGTTGAGGGTGATGTAGATGGCGTGGTCGCTCTCCGGCCAGCGCAGCTTGTAGGTGCGGCCGGGCAGGGCGGCGGGCCGCTCCAGCGGCTGGCTCATGTAGACGATGCCGTCGGCCGCCCGGCTCGGCAGCGTCTGGGCCGAGAGCGCCGGCTCTTGCCGGCCGTGCTCGTCAGGCTCGTGCCGAGCCTCAGACGGCTCGTCGCCGTCCGCTGCCGGCGGCCCCGCGGCCGGCGTGGCGGGTGCCAGCACGGCGCCGCGGATCTCCGAGGGCCGGTAGGTCGTGCAGCCCTTGCAGCCGGCCTCGTAGGCCCGCCGGTAGACCGCCTTGAAGGCCTCGAAGGAGATCTCCTCCGGCAGGTTGATGGTCTTGGAGACCGAGGCGTCGACGAATTCCTGCACCGCCGCTTGCATGGCGACGTGCTCCTCGGGGCTCAGGTCGCCCGCCTCGACGAAGGCCTCGGGCAGCGGCGCCTCGGCACCCCTAAGCTTGCGGAACAGGCCGTAGGCCTGGTCGGTGACGATCTCCTCGCGCCGGCTGCCGTCGGGCAGCAGGATGGCGCGCCGCGCCTCGTGGCTGAAGATCGGCTCGAGGCCCGAGGAGATGTTGCCGGCGAGCAGCGAGATGGTGCCGGTCGGCGCAATGGAGGTGACCAGGGCGTTGCGGATGCCCTGCTCGGCGATCGCTTCGCGAACCTCGGGCTCGAGCGCGGCCACGGACTCGCCGGCCAGGAAGGCCTCCCGGTCGTAGAGCGGAAAGGCGCCCTTCTCGGCGGCGAGTGCAGCCGAGGCGAGATAGGCGGTGCGCCGGATGCGGCGCATCCAGTCGCGCGTCGCCGCGACGGCTTCCGCGCTGCCGTAGCGCAGGCCGCAGAGCGCCAGCGCGTCGCCGAGCCCCGTGACACCGAGCCCGATCCGCCGCTTGGCCAGGGCCTCGCGCTTCTGTGCTGGCAAGGGAAAGCGCGACACGTCGATAGCATTGTCGAGCATGCGCACTGCCGTCGGCACCAGCGCTTCGAGCACTGCCGTGTCGAGCGCCGCCGTCGCCTCGAAGGGATCGCGCACCAGCGCCGCCAGATTGATCGAGCCTAGCAGGCAAGCGCCGTAAGGTGGCAGCGGCTGTTCGGCGCATGGATTGGTCGCTTGGATAGACTCGCAATAGTGCAGGTTGTTCAGCCGGTTGATGCGGTCGATGAAGATCACGCCGGGCTCGGCGGTGTCGTAGGTCGCGCGCATGATGCGGTCCCAGAGGGCGCGCGCCTCGACGCTCGCCTTGGTCTCGCCGTCGAAGACCAGGGGCCAGGCCTCGCCGGCCTCGACCGCGGCCATGAAGGCGTCGGTGACCAGGACCGAGAGGTTGAACATGGTCAGGCGCCCGGGCTCGCGCTTGGCGTCGACGAAGGCCTCGATGTCGGGATGGTCGCAGCGCAGGGTCGCCATCATGGCGCCGCGGCGCGAGCCGGCGCTCATGATGGTCCGGCACATGGAGTCCCAGACGTCCATGAAGGAGAGCGGGCCCGAGGCGTCGGCGCCGACGCCGCGCACCGGCGCGCCCTTGGGCCTGAGGGTCGAGAAGTCGTAGCCGATGCCGCCGCCCTGCTGCAGGGTCAGCGCCGCCTCCTTCAAGTGCAGGAAGATGCCCGACATGTCGTCGGGGATCGTGCCCATGACGAAGCAGTTGAAGAGCGTCACCCGGCGCCGGCTGCCGGCGCCGGCCAGGATCCGGCCGGCCGGGATGAAGCGGAAGCCGGCCATGGCCTCGGCGAAGCGCTCGGCCCAGAGCTCCCGCTCCGCCTCCGGCTTGGCCAGGGCGCGGGCGACCCGCCGCCAGGTGTCCTCGACGGTGCGGTCGAGCGGCCGGCCGTCGGCCCGCTTGAGGCGGTACTTCATGTCCCAGATGGCGTGGGAGATGGCGGGCAGGCTGGTCATGGCGGCGGCGGTCCGGGGCGGCGAGGGCTCGGCAAGCCGATTAATGTACCAGTTTTGTTCACGTCCGTCACCGGCTTTGCGGAGGTCCCCAAGCAACCTTGTTTTTCAGGCCCCTAGCGGGCTGTACCATGGCGCCACAGCGATGGTCCCGCGGGACGATCCGCCATTCTCGCGCCCGGGGGCCAGCGTGCAAAGAAAAGACCGGATCGACGCTTTCGGCGCCTCCGTGCTCGTCGCCTCGGCGGCGGTGCTCGGCCTCAACCAGGTCATGATCAAGGTCGTGAACCTCGGTCTGCAGCCGGTGTTCCAGGCGGGGCTGCGCTCGCTCTGCGCGATCCTGCCGGTCCTGCTCTTCGCCGTCTTGACCCGCAAGAAGCTCTCGGTCCGCGACGGCACGCTCGGGCCCGGCCTGCTGATCGGGGTCTTCTTCACCACCGAGTTCACCTTGCTGTTCCAGGCCCTGGACTACACCAGCGTGTCGCGGGCCTCGGTGCTGTTCTACACCATGCCCTTCTGGGTCGCGCTCGGCGCTCACTTCCTGATCCCCGGCGAGCGCCTGACGCCGGTGCGCGTGCTCGGGCTCGTGCTCGCCTTCTCGGGCGCCGCGCTCGCGCTGTCCGGCAACGAGGCGCCGGCCAGCGACAAGGCGCTGATCGGCGACGTCATGTGCTTGGTCGCGGCCTCGCTCTGGGCGGCGATCGCCTTGGCCGTGCGCACGACGAAGCTCGCACAGACCTCGCCCGAGATGCAGCTGCTCTACCAGCTCGTCGTCTCGACGGTCCTGCTGCTCGCCCTGGCGCCGCTGTTCGGGCCCCTGGTGCGCGACCTGACGACGGAGATCCTCGGCATCTTCGCGGTCCAGGTCGTGCTGGTCGTCGCCATCGGCTTCCTCGCCTGGTTCTGGGTCCTGTCGATCTACCCGGCCTCGTCGGTCGCTTCCTTCAGCTTCCTGGCGCCGGTCTTCGGCGTCTTCTTCGGCTGGCTGCTGCTCGACGAGACCATCACCTGGCGCATCCTCGCCGCGCTCGCGCTGGTCGGCGTCGGCATCCTGCTGGTCAATCGCAAGACGCGGCCGCGCGCCGCCATGGTGAAGGAATCCTGACCGGGTTCCGGCCATAGGCCGGCGCTGCAAGCTTGAATTAATGCATCGCTGCTAGGCTGTGGCCCGGGTGTGATGGGATAGGCACGACGGTGGAACCTGCACGGCAGGACCGGCAAGCAGCCTCGACGCTGACCGACAGGCTGGCGCCGGCGCTGGCCCTTCTCGACCGGCTGCTGCCCTCGAAACGGGTGCAGATGCTGCGCCGGCGGGTGGCCGACATCTCGCGCCATGCCGCCCAGGGCGAGCATGAGCCCGCCGCCGTCCTCGCGCTCCGCTCGGCGAAGGAGATCGCCCATGACCGCCGCAGCACCGACCATGACGACTGGTGGTTCTTCATGCGCCTCGCCGCCGGCAGCGCCGGCTGCTGCGAGGACGACGACCTGAAGCGCGAGATCGTCGACTTCGCCGCGGCCGGCGATGCCCATGCCAGCGGCCACAACGCCGCGCGCACGCTGCTCGAGCTGGCGCGCTGGCGCTACGAGGCCGGTGACCTCGACGCGTCGATCGCCTGGGCCGAGCGCGCCGCGGACGCCGACGAGATCTGGGCCGAGCCGGACTTCATGCTGGGCTGGTACCGCCTCGTCTCGGGCGCCGGCGAGCCCCTCGGCCATTTCGCCGCGGCCATCGGCAAGGACCCGGCCCTCCACGCCCAGATCGCCGCGGACCCGCTCTGCAAGGAGCATCCCCGGCTGCTGCTGGATCTGCAGGCGCTGACGGGTGGCGATAAGGCCGCTTAGCCGGCGGCCTCGCGACGGTCATCGCCGCCCATCGCTTTCGCCACCGGCAGCCCCGCCAGCCGCGCGCTCGCCGTCTCGATGCGCGCCTCCAGCTCCGCCATGAAGGCCTTGCGCGACAGGCCGGGCTCGATCGGCGGCAGGAACTCCAGGACGATGGTGCCGGGCTTCTTGCGCGCGGCCTTGCGGGCCCAGAACAGGCCGGAGTTGAGCGCGACCGGGACGACCGGCAGCGCGAGCTGGCGGTAGAGGGCGGCGATGCCAGGGTGGTAGGGGCGCTTGTCGCCGGGGGCGGTGCGGGTGCCTTCGGGGAAGATCACCAGCGGGCGGCCGGCCTCGGCGAAGCGGCCGGCGTCGGCGACCATGGCGCGCAGGGCCTTGGCGCCGCCGGCGCGGTCGACGGCGACGACGCCGGACTTCATCAGGTAGAGCCCGAAGAGCGGGAACCAGAGCAGCTCCTGCTTCATGACGTAGGCCGCCTCCTCGAGGAGCTGCGAGTAGATCAGCGTGTCCCAGGCCGACTGGTGCTTGGAGGCGACGATGCAGGCGCCGGCCGGCAGGTGCTCGCGGCCGCGGATCTCGTGGCGCAGGCCGCAGATCCAGGCCAGCAGGGCCAGGGATGAGCGGACCCAGAGCCGCCCGGCCCATTGCGTCGGCCGGTGCGAGGGCAGCAACAGCAGCGGCAGGCAGAGGAGGTGGAGCAGCAGGCCCCAGACGTAGAAGGCCAGGTTGAAGGCCGCCGAGCGAAGCGCGGTCACGGGCGGCGTCAGTTCGCCGCTTGGGCCGCCGGCCGGGCCGCCGGGCCGCGCAGCAGGGCCACCAGGTACTTGCTGTACTCCTGCGCCAGCAGCAGGGCGCTGCCCGGCCAGCGCCACCAGTCCTCGCGGCGGAAGTTCTCGCTCTGCACGGCGTGGCTGAGGATCTCGATCTCCGGCATGGTGCGGCGGAACTCGAGCAGGCTGCGCGGCATGTGATAGCTGGCGGTGACCAGGCGGATCGAGCCGTAGCCCTGGGCGCGCAGCCACTGCGCGGACTCCGCGGCATTGCCGCGGGTGTCGTCGGCCTGGTAGCCGAGCACGATGCAGCAGTCCAGCTCCTCCGGCGAGCCCTGCGAGAGGGCCAGCAGGCGCTCGACCTCGACGCCGCGATAGACGCCGGAGATGAAGAGCTTGTCCGCCTGTTTCGCGGCCAGCAGCTCGAAGCCCTGGTTGAGCCGGCCGCTGCCGCCGGTCAGCACGACGATGGCGTCGGTGCGCCGGCCCGGCGCCTCGACGTCTTGCGGCAGCAGGCTGGAGAACCAGACCAGGCCGCCGAGCCAAAGCAGCAGCAGCGCCAGGACCCCGGCGAGCAACGGCAGCAGCAGCCCGCCGCGCCAGCGTAGACCGCTATGCTCCAAGGCACGGGCCATCGTCGTGGCTCCCCGGTCTCACCCCATCCGGGCCAGGCTGAGCAGCACCGTCAGGCGCGCCGTCACCATGGCGATCAGCGAGGTGCCGACCGGCAGCAGCAGGAGCAGCATCCACTCCGCCGGCGCCAGCGACAGGTCGGGCAGCAGGCCGCTTTCGCTGCGGGTCAGCAGGTGGCCGATCAGGGCCACGGTGACGATCGCCAGGAACACGCCGAGCAGGCCGCCCATCAGGCCGAGACGCAGGGCGTGGGCCTCGAACTGCCGGGCGATGTAGGTGTCCTGCGCGCCGATCAGGTGCAGCAGGTCGATCACCCGGCGGTGGATCGACAGGCCGGTGCGGGTGACGAAGACCACCGTGACGACGGCGGTCAGGCCGACCGCCACCACCACCAAGCTGGCGATGGTCTCGACCGTGCGCGCCAGGTCGAAGAGGTCGCTCAGCCAGCGCTGATGGTCGTCGACCACGATGTCCGGCACCGCCGCGCTGAGCCGCAGGGCCAGGTTCTCCGGCGTCGGCGCGCCGTCGCCGTCGAGGGTCACGGAGAGCAGCACCGGCAGCGGCAGGTTCTGCTGCAGCACGGTCTCGCCCAGCCAGGGCTCGAGCAGGCCGGAGATGTCGTCGTCGGTCAGCAGCTCGACGTCGCGCACGCCCTGGGTGCTGGACAGCAGCTCGATCGCCCGGGAGACCTTCTTGTCCTGGTCGGCCTGGGTCTCGTCGGGCGAGGGCGGCGGGATCTGCACGGTGAGCTGGCCGGCCAGGCCCTGGTCCCAGCGCACCACCACCTTGTTCATGGCCAGGGCCGCCGTCGCCGAGAGCGCGGCGAGGTAGACCATGAAGGCGACCAGCCAGGGCAGGAAGCGCACCGAGGCGTCCTTCTCCAGCGGCAGGTCGTTGCGCGCGCCGAGCATCAGGCCGCGCTCCCCTCGGAGGCCTGCTCGAAGGGCATCGAGTGGGCCGGCAGCGTCTCCACGTCGCCGTCCTTCAGCTTGAGGATCGGATGGGTGAAGCGCGAGACCAGCGCCTCGTTATGGGTGGCGATCACCACGGTCGTACCGAGCCGGTTGAGCTCCTCGAAGAGGTACAGCAGGCGCACGGCGATGCGGTCGTCGACGTTGCCGGTCGGCTCGTCGGCCACCAGCAGGCTCGGCCGGGCGATCACCGCGCGGGCGATGGCGACGCGCTGCTGCTGTCCGCCGGACAGGGTCGGCGGCAGGGCGTTCAGGTGGTCGGCCAGGCCGACCCAGGACAACAGCTCGCTGACGTGGCTGACCACCTTGTCCTCCGGCTGGCCGGCGACGCGCAGCGGCAGGGCCACGTTCTCCAAGGCGCTCAGGTGGTCGAGCAGCCGGAAGTCCTGGAACACCACGCCGATGCGCCGGCGCAGCAGGGCGTTCTCGCGCCGCGTCAGGCCGGAGACGTCGCGCCCGAACAGGCTGATGCGGCCTTCGGTCGGCTTCTGCGCCAAGTAGATCAGGCGCAGCAGCGACGATTTGCCCGCGCCAGAGGGGCCGACCACGAAGTGAAAGGAGCCGGGTTCCAGGTTGAAATTGACTTCGCGCAGGATCTCGGGGCCCACGGCGTAGCGTAAGCCGATCTCTTCGAAGCGGACCACGGCGTTGGATTATCCCGTTGCTCTTTGGCGCGGCGAGGATGGCATAGCGCCCTGCGCGGCGCAAAGCAACTCGACCGAAAAGCGGCCAGGGCCGTGGAATCCAAGGCCAAATCGGCCACACGCGGCGCCGGCAGGGCCTGCCGCCATCCTTGCCTCGGCCGGAGTCACTAACCTATAAAGCAGCGAAATCGCGGCAATTTCGGCCATCGCGAGGCTTGACCTCATGATCCTCGACTGCCCTGCCTGCAACGCCCGCTTCGTGGTCGAGGCGGCAAGCTTCCCGCCGGAGGGCCGGCAGGTGCGCTGCGGCGTCTGCAGCCATGCCTGGCATCAGTTGCCGAATGTGCCCGAGCCGCTGGACGAGATCGACGACGACGAGATGGTCCAGGAGGCCGAGGCCGAGGCCGAGGCCGCGCCGCCGCCGGAGGTGCCCGATCAGGTCGTCCTCGCCGAGCCGGCCGAGGCGGCGGCGGCTTCGGACCCGCCCGAGGACAGCGGGAGCGAGGCGCCCATGGCCCGGCTCGACGCCTTCGACGAGTCGCGGCGCCGCTCCGAGGAAGCCGCGGAGGGTCTCGACAAGCCGAAAGGGCCGTCGGTCTTCACGATTGCCTGGGTCGCCCTGCTGGTCTTCGTCGTCGCGGTCGGCGGCATCGCCTGGTTCGGTCGCGAAGCGCTGGTCGCCCAGTTCCCCGAGGCCGCCAAGCTCTACGCCAAGCTGGGAATCGAGACCAGCACGCCGGCGCGCGTCGGCGAGGGCCTCGAGCTGCAGGACGTCAATTCCTTCAAGCGGGACGTCGAGGGTACGCGCACCTTGATGATCGAGGGGGCGGTGGTGAACGTCTCGGGGGAGGAGCGTCCCGTACCCGCGTTGCGCGCGGTCATCACGGACGCCGAGGGCGCCCAGGTCACCGAGTGGACCTTCAGCGCCGACAGCGAGCGCCTGCCGCCCGGCGGCCGCGCCCGTTTCGAGACCTCGACCGAGGACCCGGAGCTGGGCGCCAACCTCAGCCTGATCTTCGTCGAGCCCTGAAGGGTCCGCGTGCGGGCGGAAGGCCGCACCCGGGCCAAGCGCCGCGCTTGGGCCAAAGGCCGCGCGGGGACTAATACCAAAGCGCGATGAGCTTGCCTCATTGAGCTTTGGCAAGCGCGACCGCGCGTCCGCAGCGAAGCGAGGAAAGCCCGCGTGGCGTCTGAACGCCGTACAGCCTGTGATGAGTTCCACTCATCGC
>JANQLT010000190.1 GCA_028280455.1 Kiloniellales bacterium | reverse complement strand
GACGTGCTCCGCCATGGCGACATTGCGATGGAAAGACGACAGGCTGTCCTCCCGCAGCCTCGCGATCGTGCTGCAAAACACGACCTGCGTGGAGGGGCGGAGTCGATCGCGCAGGAGGCCGACACTGGAACGATCGGTCAGGTCGCAGTCTCGCGAGCCCAGGCTCTCCACCATGCCCGTCGTAGAGGCGCGAAAGCGGGGCATCAGCCGACTTCCGACGAAGCCGCTGCCGCCGAGAGTCAGGATATGAGCGGCTTCACTCATGGCGGCTTCGCGGCCGATGGGAGGCCGCCTTGGCGTTCGCGGAACGGCATCGGATGAAAAAGACACTAGTCATTGTTGAGGAGGTACCTCAGGACGAAGTCTCGACCCAGAACCAGCTCCTCGGCCATCGACAGCATCCGCACGGCGGGCATGAAGCCGGGGGAGAGGAACGCGCAGGCGGAAAAGCACGCCGCTGCCTCCAGGAGCAGTTTCTCGGAATAGAGCAACTGGCCCATCTTGTAGTAGATTACCGAGTTCCGAGCCAGGTTGACGAAGGACTCACCGACCGCATAGGAGGCTGCGAGGAGTGCGGCGTTCAGTGACTCGTCATCGGGTGGTGGGTCCGGTCTCTGCGGAGCGGCTTCGGTGAACTGCAGGCGCCAGTACTCGTCAACCGACGCCCCGCTCGCAAGGTGCAATGCAGTCATCACCTTGCCCCAGTCGTCGGAAGTCATTTGGCCATCCCGCGACTGGGGAAAAGCGTCATGGAGATGATGAAGGGCGGCCTGGCCATCCGGCGTCTGCACGAAAGACTCCACGATGGACCGGCGCGGACCGAGGCCGACCGCGCGGGCGACCGTGCTCACCAAGGACCGGCCCGCCGACAGGTTTCCCTCGAAGCGCCGAACAAGGGAGAAGAACCGCCAACCATGACCCGGGCGCCAAGCATAGCGGGCGACGAACCGCAGCCGCTCTTCAGTCGAGCCCGCGGAGGCCACCGACTTCCAAAGCGCGTCGGCAATCAGCCGGCGCTGGTCCGCTGTCGCGCGACGGATGGCGACGCTCTGCACAGGCCGGCGCGGGGCCTGCGCCGAATCCGGGATGGCTGGTGCAAAGCCCGGGCACATGAGCAGCAGCGACATATCCTCGAGATCGACCTGGTGTTCCGCCGGCAATCCGTTCACCGCCGTGACGCTGGGGCGGGGCCCGGGTCCGGCCAGTGTCAGGCATACCTCCTGTCCGTCCAGCGTCCGTAGCGTCGCTTTGCCGTCTGTTGCCGCATCGTCCGGGAGATCCACGACAAGACTGCGGATGAAGGCTTCCAACGGAGCGGCAGGTTGCGAGAGTGTCCCTAGTTGCTTCATGGCCCGGCGCAGATCATCCGGCGCCGGAAGGATGAGCATCCTCCGGCAGATCGGCGCGATACTATGCAGCAGCGATGGGTCTTGCAGGAGTCGACGAAGAACGGCGGCAAAGGCTCCATAGCCGGACAGGCTCTCCAGCGGCTCGACACAGGACAGGAGCTGCCGGCGGTTCAGAATTGCCTCGTTGCGCTCTTCAACGCGGCGCTCCGCTGTCTGCCAGCGTGTCTCATTCACGTCAGACCAGTGATAGCGGAGGCAGCGCCGGAAATTCCGCAGCGAGTGCGTTTCCCACGATGCCGTCGTCAGCAGGTATTCTGCGACGTGCTGCTCGTTCAGCGGCTGACCGGCAAAGACATTGTTGATGTACCTTGTGGGATCGCTGAGTTCCATGACGCAGAAATCGTCAGTGTCGTCGAGGACATGTAAATCCTCGTAGTCCGGAAAGACGCGATTGATGTAGTCGCCGTCGGTGGTTTGCTGGAAGTCCTGGTTCAGATTGTCGGAGATGACGCAAAGGCTGCCCATGTGCGCCATGTTGAGAATGTAGCCTTCGTCTTCCACCGGCGTGATGATGGGCGAGGGCATGAGGCTGGTATTGCCTTGGCCCCAGACCGTCGAGCGCTGATAGGGGTGGATGGTCTCCCAGCCGAGCCGAACCAGCTCTCGGTTGGCGATGACCAGGGCGCCGTCCTGCGTGAGGCTGTAGTCGTCGTCGACCTTGCGCATGAAGGCGCGGCTGTCCAGTCGGATCGCCGAGTTCAAGATGCCCCGCTTGCCCTCCCGAATCAGCCGGCCGACATGGCCGAAGGATCCATCGCCCCAGCAGGTATCGGGGTTGTTCATGAACAGCGAGGCGCCCTCCTGCTCGGCATCGCGCATGGCCATGCTCATCAGGTCGTTGAACACCCTGTGAGAGTGATGAACATCGGAAAGGTCGAGGCCGGGTACCGCTATGACCTGGGTCGGCACGACGCGGCTGAAATCCCGGAAGCCGCGCATGCCCGACAGGGTCTCCGCGTCTTCCGGTGTCGTGTAGAGCCGATACTCGAGCGGGAACATCTCCAGGAACGCCGGCAAGTTGCCGGGCGCCAGGAGCGAGGGGAGATGGATCCGGCACAACACATCCAGGAACGCCTCGCCCCAGGCGGCGATGGAGAAATGGAACTTCATGGAGCGGTCGCCGGCCGCTCCGCTGGCGTCGCGTCGGCGACTCTGGGTTCCGGCTGCCTCGTCACGCCCAACGCTTCCCCCCTGCGCCACCGGCCCTCCGTAGCGGGCTATTCGACAACGGCGACCCCGAGCTCCGCGGCCATGGCCTGGATTTGGGGATAGAAGCCGCTGCCGCCGCCGAGTGCTTCGCCGAACACCTGCTCGTAGATGCCGCGGGCGCGGTCCCAGGTCTCGTCCGGTACCGTGCGCCATCGGCCGAGGTAGCGCGCCATGTCGAAGCGCAGGCAAGCGTAGAGGCGGCTCTGCCGGGTGGCATCGCACTGCCATCCCCCGCCCTCCGTGGCGAAGCCATGCAGGATATCGGCGGCGACGTCGGAAGCGTTGTTGTGGTGACAGAAGGCGGCGAGCTTCAGAACGGCCGCCTCATGGGCGGCACGGTCCGGAAACAGGGCCGCCAGGCTGGCGGGGCGCCGTATCCACACGGCGTCGCAGGCGACGAGGACACCGTAGCGTCCCGATTCCGGCAGATTGGGGTCCGGCTTCTTGAACAACCCGAGCTTGGGATAGCCATAGCCGAAGTAGTCCAGGTTCAGCAGCATGAAGCCCTTGCCCACGAGGAAGTCGTGCGTCGAAGAGAATAAGGTTTGCTCGTGGAAGGCGTGGTTGAAGTTGACGTTGCTGCGCACGCCGAGGATGCCCCGGTCGATGGTCCGATCGGCGCCTTCGATAACCTCGTGTTCGGTGCCCTCGGTATCGACCTTGAGGAAGTCGACGGACCAGTCGTTTTCCCGAACGAACTCGTCGATGGTCCGGGTCTGGATCCGGATCACCTTCTCGATATTGCCGAGGCCCGGCTTGAGATCCTTGAACGCTTCCGATTCCAGGTCGGGTGCCAACATGGAGCTCATGCCCCGGTGAACCAGGAGGTTGAAATCGAACTCGCCGCTCTTGTTGTAGAGCGCGGCCTGCACGACCTCGAAGCCCGAATTGGGATTTGTCTCCTGTAGCCGAGCCGCCTCCTCGGCGTCGGGCTCGAAGGCCAGGTACCGGAGGTCGCCATTGAACGGCCGCCAACTCGGATGCACGCCGTAGCGCGCCCCTGCGTCTAGGACGGTCGTCAGGTACCGATCAGCCACGATTGCTCTCCCCTTGTGGACGCCGCTGCGGCCACGCCTTGACAGTTGGCGAATGGCACGAGCCCGGAGGTCTCATTGCACTGATGAACCGGTGGCAGAGTGCATCGGCTCGATGCCCCAAGATGCGCGACACTGGTCATCGCGACCTAGGTTCACTGACGCCGGCCCCCGGATCAGCAGTGCTGCTACGGCTTGACCATAGATGGTCAGTCCAAGATCGCTGTTGTGGAGGTCCCAGGGAACGTTGAACCAGCTATCGACTTCGGCCTGATCGCGTGGCGCCTGGACAAGGTCGCGCATGTCCACCCAACAGAGATCCGGAGTGCGGCTCCTCATCTGGTCGAACGTCTCGAGAAAGAACGCCTGCTGGCCTGCGACGTTGTCGGTGTAGTTCTGGTAGGTCGGATGGATCAGATACAGCGTGCCCGGGAAGATCGTCTCGACGCGTCTCAAGGAGGCTACTGAAGCCTCCACGGCCTCGACGGGATCATCGAAGAAACGATCGCCAAACAACAAGGATACGGCCTGATCGAGACCGATGCGCTGAGGGTAGCCCAGGACCAAAGCGAGTGTATTCGGATAGGCGTCGAACCAGGGCATTTGCTGCAGAATCCGTTCTTCAACGACTTCCCTGATGCTGTCTTCCGTATAGTCGCCCTGGTGCCCGCGGTAGTAGGGTCGCCGCGCGACATCCGGCTTGATCATGTTGACGATGAGGAGGTTGATGTCGAAAGGCGGAACCATCCTCTCGACAACGTCGTCGAACTGCACCGAGCCGATACCGTCCAGGCCGAAATTGATCACCCGGGTACGTCGGCCGTCTATCCGCTCCCGCCAGTCGCGTCTGGCGTTCAATTCGTCCTCGAGTACATCGCCCCATCTTAGCGAATTAGTCACGTTCGCGGTGAAGCTGTCGCCTACGATCCCAATCCGGAACTCTTCCTCCGGGCGTTGCACCGGGTAGTCCTCACGGGCGATGTGACCGTGGCTGTTCGTCTTGAAGTGGATTGGGAACTCCGAGTCTTCGATCGGCCCGACTTCCATGTTCGGACGGTATCGGTAGCCGGTATAGGCATCGAATATGGACCTGCCCTTCTTGTCCTCTGGAATCTGTCTCAAAAGCACGGACGCCACCTGTTCACGGATCGCGAAATACTGTTGAACTCTATAAGCTACTTCAACCGCTATGAATCCACCGAATATCGAAGATATGACCATTAAAGCAATCGCAATCCGTCCTGTAGACTTATTCATCGCGAGAACGACCTTGCGCGGGAGGCGGCATTTGAGAACCGAAGGTTTCCAGGGATTGACGCTCAGACTCTAGAGATCACCCAAGTATAGGTCACAGTAGAAATCTAGCAACAGTTGTGCATCGGCATATCGGTCCATGTTGCTGCGTGGTGCGCGGCGTGAGCGGATCCCGATTGTTCCGCCTGGTCTTGATCACGACGGCCAATGCCCATGCGCGAAGGAGCTTCATGCGACGAGGCTGCGCGCCACCTCTAGCTGCTTGGCGCAGCGCTCGGCTCGGTCCCTGCCGCCGGCGAAGCGTCGGCGGATCTCTTGCTGGGGCAGGAAGTCGTTCAGCGCGATGCAGGCCCATTTGACGCGATAGGCGGGGACGAGCAGCGCGATCCTCGCGCGTCCCTCGGCATCGAACGCCAAGCCCTCGGCGACGGCGTCCATGAAGGTTTGCCGGTGGGCCTCGGCCACGGGCACCTCGGGACAGCTCAGGAAATCGCCGACGAGCTTGGCGACGTCGTCGCGGCCGGCATACTCGAAATCGAGAAAGACGCCCTGCCCGGAGTCGTCCCACAGGCTGTTGTGGAAGCCGAAATCCGACGGCGAGAGGATGGTCTCTTCGGCGTCGAGCGCCCGCTCGATGGCGATCCCGGCCGCCCGGCAGTCGGCCATCACCTTCGCCTTGACCGCCTGCCATTGCGGGATCAGGTCCCGGGACAGCAGGGCCGCGGCCTCGTCGCCATACGGCGCCCGGGGGTCGAGGCGGCCGAGCCGCTCGACCCGCCGGTCGATGACGGCCAGGTGCTCGGCCAGGCTGAAGCAGGCCTCCGACGCCGGGGGCGTGCTCTCGTCCGGCGGCGGGCCGACGTTGACGGCGCAGACGAAGGCCGCGGCGGCCAGGACATGCGCGCTGTCGATGTCCTCGGTGCGCGGCCGCTCACCGGGCACGAAGGCGTAGAGCCCCGCCTTGAGGTCCCAGTCGGCCGCCAGCGGCTCCGGCACGCTGCGCAGGCCGAGGCCCCAGGCATGGCTGGTGAAGCGCCACTCGGCGCCCAGCCTGTCGCGGCTGTCGCTGGGGTGGTGGAAATAGCGCTTCAGCACCGCCGCCGTGCCGTCGGCCAGGGCCAGCCGGTCCACCCGATTGTTCCGGCCGCCTGCCAGGGGCTGCCAGTCCAGCGGGCGCGCCCGGCCGGCCGCTGCGCAGAGCCGCTCGGCCAGCGCCGGAAGGTCCCGGTCCAGATCCTGGTCCTGGGTCGGGCCGTCGGCCATGTCAGGGCCGAGGCAAGAGGGCCTCGCCGATGGCGGGCCAGGTCCGGTAGGTCTCCGTGCCGGCCGGCAGGGCGGCAGGCGGCCCGTCCGGGGCGAACAGCAGGCGTCGGGTCGCCGCCGGGAACCCGGGCGCGGCCAGGATCTCCGGCAGGTCGTCGATGAAGGCGTCGAGCCGCAGCGCGGCCACCCGGGCGACCTTCGCCTCCTTGCTCGCCTCGAAATGGCTGTCGCCGGGCGCCAACAGGCCGGCCGCGAAGAAGCCATTGGCTTCCAGGAAGCCCTGGGCCGCCGCGTGCAGGTCGTAGGCTGGGCCGAGCAGGGGGCGAGGGGTCTTGTGGCTGACGATGAAGACGCTGTGGCCGTCGGCCAGGGCCGCGGCGATGAAGTCGCGCACGCCCGGATAGCAGCGGGCCAGCGCCATGCGCGCGCCGTAGACGTAGCCCTGCAGCTCGGTGAAGGCGTCCTTCTGCCCGCGGCCGTTCAGATAGTCGCGCACCGCCGTCCGGCTGGTCTCGAGCCCCGCCGGGATCAGCCCTCGCTCCAGGGCCGCGGCATGGAACACGCCGCTGTAGTCGACAATGGTGTTGTCGAAGTCGATCCCGATGCGCATGGGCGGGCCGCTCAGGGACGGGACAGGTCGATCAGCGGCCGGCCGACCCGCCCGGCAGCCAGATCCTCCAAGGCCTGGCCGGCCTGCTCCAGCCGGTAGGGCGCGCTCAGCAGCTTGTTCAGCGGGAAGCGCCCCGAGGCCAAGAGGCGGCCGTAGCGCGGATAGTCGCGGTCCGGCTGGCTGTCGCCGCCCCAGGTGCCCAGCAGGCTCTTGCCCATGTTGAACAGGCCGGGGTCGAGCTCCAGCGCCTGGCCCGCCGCGGCGTTGCCGATGACCACGGCGCGGCCGCCCTGGTTGCGCACCGCCTCCAGCGCGCCGCGCATGACGGCGGGCCGGCCGGTGGCCTCGACGGCCAAGTCGACGCCGCCGGGCACCAGGTCGCGGACCGCCGTCACCGGGTCCGCCGCCCCGGGGTCGATCGTCGCGCCGGCGCCGAACTGCTCGGCCAGGGCCCGGCGGGCCGGGTTGGGATCGATGGCGATCACCGGCTGCCCGCCGGACGCGGCGGCGGCCATGCAGGCGGCGAGGCCGATGCCGCCGGCGCCGAAAACGGCGATGCTGTCGCCGGCCCGCAGCCTCAGCACGTTGAGGACCGCGCCCATGCCGGTCGGCGCGGCGCAGCCCAGCAGGGTCGCGGTCTCGAGCGCCAGGTCCGCCGGCATCGGCGTCAGGCGGTTCTCGCTGACCACGGCGTGCCGCTGGAAGGTGGTCACGCCGCCGGCGTTGACCGTCCGGCCCTCCCAGTCATAGTGGCAGCCGCCGGCCTCAGCGCCGCCGCCGCGCAGCCACGACAGCACCACCCGGTCGTCCGCCTTGACCTTGGTCACGGCGGCGCCGACCTCCAGCACTCGGCCCGTGCCCTCGTGCCCCAGGCAATGCGGCAGCCACTTGTCCGGGCCCTTGTCGCCGCGCCACTCCATCACCTGGGTGCCGCAGGCGCCGGAGAAGGCCAGCTCGACCAGGACCTGGCCCGGCTTCAGGACGGGGATGGTCAGCTCGGCGAGGACCAGGGGCTGCCCCTGTTCCACCAGGATGGCGGCTTCGGTCTTCATCAGGCGGCATTGCCCCGCTCGGCGAGCGTGGCCCGCACCCGTTCGGCGATCTGCGGGCCGGTCAGGCCGAGCCGGCGCCGGGCGAAAGCCAGGCTGCCGGACTGCTTGAAGAAGGCATCCGGCGTGCCGATGCGCAGAAGCTTGCGCGCGTCGGCCCCGTTGTCGACGGCCCATTCGGCGACGGCCGAGCCGACGCCGCCGACCAGGGAGTGCTCCTCCACCGTCACCACCTTGGCGAAACGCTGGAAGGCGCCGGCCAGGCAGGCCTGGTCCAGCGGCTTGACGCTGGGAAAGCTGTAGACGCCGGCGGAGACGCCGGCCTCGGCCAGGAGGCGCCCGGCCTCCACCGCCTCCGGCAGGATGGTGCCGCTCGCCAGCAGGCAGACGTCGCTGCCGTCGCTCAGCCGGATGGCCCGGCCGATGGCGAAGTCGGCCAGGCGCCCGCTATGAACCAGCGGCTCGCCCTTCTTGCCCATGCGCACGTAGGCGGGGCGGTCCTGGCGGGGCAGGGCCTGGACGACGGCGCGCACTTCCCAGGCATCGCCGGGCGCCAGCACCTGCATGTTCGGCAGGGCGCGCAGGAAGGCGATGTCCTCGCAGGAATGATGGGTCGGCCCCAGCCCGGCATAGGCCATGCCAGCCCCGACCCCGACCACGGTGACCGGCACGTCGTGGTAGGCGGCGTCGTTGCGGATCTGCTCCAGGCAGCGCGTGGTGACGAAGGGCGTGATGGTATAGACGAAGGGCCTGAAGCCGGACATGGCCAAGCCGGCGGCCATGCCCATCATGTTCTGCTCGGCCACGCCGCAATTGAAGAAGCGCTCGGGCTGGGCCTCCTTGTAGCGATCGAACAGCCGGTTGCCGATGTCGCCGGACAGCAGCACGACCCGTGGGTCCGCCGCGGCAAGCTGGGTGATCTCGTCGGCGAAGGCGTTCCTCACGGTGCCTCCAGCCCCAGCTCGGCGCGCGCCATCGCCACCTCTTCGGCGGTCGGCGCCCGGTAGTGCCAGTTGTTGTCGTCTTCCATGAACGACACGCCCTTGCCCTTCACGGTGTCGGCGATCAAGGCCACCGGCTTGCCCGACCCGTTGGGCACCGCCGCCATGGTCGCCGCCAGCAGGCCGACGTCGTGGCCGTCCAGGCGCCGGACGTCCCAACCGAAAGCCGCCCACTTGTCGGCCAGCGGCGCCAGCCCCAGCACCTCGTCGGAACGGCCGGTGGCCTGCCACTTGTTGTAGTCGACGATGACGCAGATCCGGTCAAGCTTCCGGGCGGCGGCGAAGAGGGCCGCCTCCCACACCGAGCCCTCATTGGTCTCGCCGTCGGACATCAGCACGAAGACGCGGTGACGCTCACCGCGGAGGCGTGCCGCGAGCGCCATGCCGAGGCCGATCGGCAGGCCGTGGCCCAGCGACCCGGTGGCCGCCTCGACGCCCGGGACCATGTTGGCCGGCGGATGCTCGGCTAGCCGCCCGTCGTCCTGGTTGTAGCTCGCCAGCTCTTCCGACGGGAAGAAGCCGCGGGCCGCCAGGGTGGCGTAGATCGCCATGGCCGCGTGGCCCTTGGACAGGATGAAGCGGTCGCGCCCCGGCGCCTTGGGGTCGGCCGGGTCGACGTCGAGGACATGCCAGTAGGCCGCGGTCAGGATGTCGATGCAGGACAGCGACGAGCCGAGATGCGCGGACTTGGAGGCGTGGCACATCTCGACCACCCGGCCGCGGATCTGCGCGGCCTGCCGCTGCAGCCGGGGCACGTCCACGCCGGGTGCCGGGTCGGGGGCCAAGGTCACCGCTCGCGCTCTCCTCCCTAGGGCTTGTGCTCGTAGCGGGTCGGCAGCACGCCCAGCTCCGATTCAAAGCGCCGGGCCCAGGCGATGGTGTCCGCCAGCCCCTCTTCGAGGCCGATGCGGTCGGTCCAGCCCAGCTCATCGCGGATCTTCTTGCTGTCCAGCATATAGGCCTGATCCTTCCCCGGCCGCTCCGGGCCCAGCTTCACGCAAGCCTCGAAGGAGGCGCCCATGGCCGCCAGGATGGACTCCACCAGGCCGCGGATCGTCACCAACTCGTCGCCCGAGACATGGTAGCAGTGACCGGGTCGACCGTTGAGCGCAACTTTCAGCGTCGCGTCGGCCACGTCGGCGATGTGAATGAAGACCCGCCGGGAAACGCCGCCGCCGTCCAGGCGCAAGGTCTCTCCGGTCATGGCTGCCAGGATCGTGCGCGGGATGATGCGATAGAGCGGCTGGCCCGGCCCGTAGACATTGGCCGCGCGCGTCGACACGCCCGGCAGATCGAAATTCTCGACGTAGGCCTTGAGGCTCATGTCGCCGGCGGCGCGGGAGATCGCGTAGGGGGTCGAAGGGTTGTAGGGATGGTCCTCGGTCACCCAGCCATCCGTGGAGCCGTAGACCTCGGGGGTGGTCACCTGGACATAGCGATCGAGGCCGTCATAGCCGCTCAGCATCGCCAGCAGACGCACCGTCGAGACCACGTTGGTGCGCATCCAGTCCTCGGGGTGATCCCAGCTCTGCGCCACCATGCTCTGGGCCGCGAAGTTGACCACATGGGTCGGGCGCTCGTCCTTCAGAAGCTGGGCCAGCGCGTCCAGGTCGTGGTTCAGGTCGATCCGGTGAAAGCGGACGTCTCCGGGTCGCCGCTCCCATTTGTAGGGCAGCAGCGCCCGGTGGGGTTCGGGCGAGCGGCTGGCCGCCAGCACGTCGCAGCCGAGCGCCGAGAGATGGTCGACGAAGCTGGCCCCGGAGAAGGAATTCGATCCGAGGACCAGGAAACGCTTGTTGTCGAGCATAGCGCCAGTCGATCAGGAACGGGTTCCCAGCACTTCGTCCGAGCGCGATTCCAGAAACCGCATCAGCATGTGGCCGACGATGATCTGCATGTCCTCGGCGATCTGCATGTCGTGGATCGGAAGATGGATGGGACGGTCGGCCAGCTCCTTGGCTTTGCCGCCGCTGTAGCCGACCAGGGCGTAGCTGCGCATGCCGATCCGGCGCGCCTCGTCCAGCGCGGCCAGGATGTTCGCCGAGTTGCCGCTGCCGGACAGGCAGATCAGCAGATCGCCAGGATCGGCCATGCCGCGGAGCTGGAGCGAGAAGATCTGGTCGTAGCCCTCGTCATTGGCCAAGCAGGTTATGACGGCGGCGTTGGCGGGCAGGGCATGGGCCCGCATGCCGGGGCCCGCGCCGCCGGCGATCGCATAGACCAGGTCGTTGGCGATGTGGATGGCATTGCCGGCGCTGCCGCCGTTGCCGCACAAGAAGACTTGGCGCTGCAGCTTCCAGGCATCGAGCAGGTCGTTCGCGAGGGTCTCGACGAGGCTCCAGTCGAAACCGCTCAACAAGGTGGAGAGCCGGTTGGCATAGTCGCTGAAATCGACCGCCGCTCTGTGCTGGCGGAAGATCGATGGAGAAACCACCTTCATTTCGCCACCATGCGTTGCATCCACTTCAGGTTGTGCCACATTTCCTCACTCTTGAGAATACCCTGGGCATGCAGGCCGGCCAGCTCTACGACCGCGTCGCGGACGGTCTTCTTCGGTTGGAAACCGGTGGCCAGGAGCCGGTCCGAATTGACTCGGTACGACCGGGGGTCGTTCGACGGCGAGACCGCGATCTCGGCCTCGGCCACGTCGCAGACCATGTCGGCGATCTCGCGAATCGACAGGTTCTCGAAACCGGCGTTGAAGACTCCGCGGTGCTGGGGATTGTCCAAGAGGAAAAGATAGAGATCGGCAATGTCGTCTATGTGGATATTCGGCCGCATCTGGTCCCCACCGAACACCGTGATTCGTTTGTTCTCCAGTGCTTGAATTGTCAGCATATTGACCGCCACATCAAGCCGCATGCGGGGGGAATAGCCGCAGACCGTGGCCGGCCGGACAATCTGGACGACCATGTCGTCCGCGTAGGACAACACGATCCGTTCAGCGCACATCTTGGTCTTGTTGTACTCCGACAGGGGAAAGAGCTCGAGCTCCTCGGTGACCTCGGGGGCGTCGGAGATGCCGTAGACGGAGCCGGATGAGGCATAGATGAAATGGCGTACGCCCATGCGGCGCGCTCGGTCGCAGAGCTGCATGGTGGCGAGGCAGCTGATCTCCCAGGTCAGCTTGGGGTCCAGGTCACCGCAGGGATCGTTGGCGACGCTGGCCAGGTGGACGACGGCCTCGATGCCGTCCAGGTCGACGTCGTCGATGTCGCGCAGGTCGCCCTTGATCACCGTGAGGCGAGGATGGTGCAGCAGGTGGTTGCCGAACCACTGGATGTCGAAGGCGACCACCTCATGGCCGAACTCCAGCAGCTTGGGGACCAGCACGGAACCCTTGTAGCCGCAGCCGCCGGTGACAAAGACCCTCACGCGCCGAATCCCCCAGTCTGCCCTCTGCCCGCTACCATACGGCGTGTAGGCCGACAAGGAAAAGGGCAGGCCTGATGGACTCTTGATCTCAAGCTACTCACCGTCGCGACTCCGGGTTGGGGCGCCGCCCCCGCTATCGCCGGTCAGCGCGAGGGGCCGCCCCGCAAGGCGGCGTTCCGACTCCAGCGACTCGAGACGGCGCCGGCCGCGAGTCTCCAGAGGGCGCGCAGGCTCAGCGGCCGGAAGTAGAGGGTCAGGGCGGCGAGAACGGCGACTCGGCCGGGCAGGCCCAGCCGCAGCAGCAGAGCGGTCAGCCGGGCCGTCAGGCGCCCCCCACCGGCGATGGTCGCGATTCGCGCTCCACGCGAGTCCGGCGACAAGCTGCTGTCCTGCACCAGAAGGCGGGCCCCGCCGAATCGAAGGCGCCGCGCCAGCCGCGCGGCATAGTCCGGCTCGAAGAGCCCCTCGGGCTCCTCTGCCAGGACCTGGCGGGCCTGGTCCACCTGGCGGTCGACTTCGGCGGGATCCTGGTTCGCTTCCACCGACAGGTTGGTGCCGTGAAGGTGCCAGGTGCCGAGCACCTGCGGTATGAAGACGAAGCCGTGGCGGGCGGCCAGGCGCCGCGACAGCATGCCGTCGGCCAGCGCCCCCAGTGCCGACTCGAAGCCGCCCATGCGGCGCACCGCCGACGTGCGGTACAGCGTGGTGGTGCCCAGGAAGTAGTTGTCCGCGTCGCGCAGCAGGATGCGGAACGCCTCCGGTTCGATCAGCCGGAGTCGGCGCGAAGGCGGCACCGGCGGGCGCACGGCGACCGGCTGGCCATCGACGGCAAGGGCGGCGCAGCCGGAGGCGAAGGCGGCCGTGGGCCAGCTCGCCAGCGCCGCGCCCGCCGCTTCCAGGAATCCGGGCGCCAGCTCGTCGTCCGCCCCGAGAAACGCGACCGCGTCCGCGTCGGTGGCGGCCAGTCCCGTGTTCAGGCTGTCGATCACCCCCTTGCGGGACGGGTTGCGGACAAGTCGCCACCGCGGATCCGCCTCCACGAAGCTGGCGATGACCTGGCGACTGTCGTCGGTGGAGGCATCGTCTACGACCACCACCTGGTCCGCCGGCCGGGTCTGATCGCGGATGCTGCCCAGGGAACGCTCGAGAAACGCCATGTGATTGTAGTTCGGTACGATCACGGCCAGCCGAGGCGCAGTCTCAGCGGTCATGGATGGCCCCGGTCTCCCGGCATCCTTGGCATCGTTCGGAGACCCAGAATCACTCGAAGTAGATGTACTCGTGATCGCCCTGGTAGCCGGTCTGCTGGAACAGCCATTCCCATTCCTCGGGCGTATGGAAGGCGCGGCAGGTGAGCTGCCAGTACATCAGGTTCACCTTCTCGCGCTCACTGCGATAAGCCTCCACGCAAAGGTACTTGGCGCTCCGACCCACGCGTTCCATTTCCGTCAGCGCGGTCCAGAGGTCGAACAGGTAGAGATTGTGCAGGGTATTGATGGAGATAACGAGGTCGAAATTGTCGTCTGGCCAGGGGAGCTTTGCGGCGTTCCCTAGCTGCAGGCGGTCCTTGACCGACTCCATCGCATGTTCAAGTGCGTAGGCGGAAACGTCTAGGCCGGTCACTTCGAGGCCCGGGCAGGCTTCCTGCAGGTCGTGCAGCAGGAAGGCCTTGCCGCAGCCGACATCCAAGACCCGCTGGCCGGCGCGCAGGCCATAGGCGGCGACCATGGCATCCGCGACCTTGCGCCAGCGGCCATCGTAGCGATAGCCGCCGTAGCCCGTCTCGCGGCTGCCGTCCCAGTAGTCGTAGTCCCATTGCAAGGCCAGCTCCGCGACCTCGGCCTTGTCACGGCCGGTGACCCGGCCCAGATAGTCGCGCGTCGTCGATTTGTGGTTGAGGCTGACGAACTCCCGATAGGGCATGTGATCTCCAGGGCTCTGGTCCGCGGGGGAGCGGTTGGCGGAATGACCCGCCGCAGGCGGCGGTCGTGGGGCTCAGGTCTCACCCTCTACAGGAACGCGGGGCGGAGGGCGATGCTTGGGGAACTCCGCGCAGGCCAACGCCAGGCTTTCCGGGCTGCCGATGTCGCGGTGGTATCCCCTGTGCTCGACCACCAAGGTGCGGCCGATGAACTGCGGGATGACCTCGGTGGAGAGATCGACCACGGGCCGGCCGATCCGGGCGATCGCCTCCGTCACCGCGGGCGAGGCCATGTAGACGGCGGCGTTGGCCAGGTTGCCGGGGGGATCGGGCACCTTCTCGTGGAAGCCGGTCAGCCGGCCATCGTCGGCGACCTCCAGGATGCCGCAGCTCTGCGGCATGTCGGTGCGGTAGGCCAGCATGGTCAGGTCCGTGTCGGCCGGCCTGGCGGCGTGGCGCGCCGCGAAAGCGCGGAGATCGACGTCCGTCAGGTTGTCCGCATGGGCCAAGAGGAAGCTGTCGCCGCCGAAGTAGTCCCGGTTGGCCAGCACCGTGCCGCCGGTGCCCAGCAGGCAGGGCTCATGCACCAGGTCGACGCGGGAGCGCCAGGGGCTGGCGGCGACATGGTCGCGCACCGGCTCGGGCAGGTAGTGCGTGTTGATCAGCGCGCGCTCGTACTCGGCGGCGAACACCAGGTCCAGCCAGTAGTCGAGCAAGGGGCGGCCGTGGATCGGCACCAGGCATTTCGGCAGCGTCTCGGTCAGCGGACGCAACCTCGTTCCGGTGCCGGCGGCCAGGAGCAGCGCGCGCATGGTCCGACAAGGCTCCCAATGGTGTCAGGGGGACGAGAGCGAGCGAAGGCCCGGCGAGGTTACTCCGGCGTGTAGTCCAGCTCGTAGAGCAGCTCTTCGGGATCTTGCGGAATGTTGCCGACGCGGGAAACCTGGCACGCCGCGGCCAGCGATCCCAGATAGGCGCTGGACCAGATATCCGCCCCGGCGCGGTGGGCCAGGGCGACGCAGGCGAAGAGGCTGTCGCCGGCGCCGGCCACGTCCTTGGGCGTGTTGTTGAAGGCGGGCAGGCGATCGGTCTCCACCTCCGGCTTCGACGCGGCGTGAACGATCATGCCTTCCGCCCCCAGGGTGATCAGCACATTGGCCGCAGATGCCTCGCGGGCCAACCGCTCGGCCAGCACCACCAGGCCGGATTCGAGGTCGGAAAGGGCGAGCCGCGCCTCCCGCTCCGTCGGCGTCACCACGGCCATGTCCCGGTAGCGGGCGATGTTGGAGATCTGCGACGAGGCCTGGCTGTCCGCCGCCATCATCACGCCCTTCTCCGCCGCGGCAGTGATCAGGCTGTCGACAACGCCCTGCGGCAGGCAGCCGTAGTTGAAGTCGGAGAACAGCAGGAGGTCCGTATGCGCGAGCTGTTTCGTGACGGCGGCCACCAGCTTGTCCGCCAAGGTCCTGTCTATGGCGTGCTGGCGCAGATGGTTGACCCGCAGAAGGGTCTTGCCGCTGGCGCGAAAGCGCTGCTTGCGGGTGGTCGGTCGGGTCGGGTCCACGAGCAGGCTCGCCGTGACGCCGTAGCGCGACAGCTCGCCGCGGGCAAACTCGGCGGTATCGTCCGCGCCCACGATGGAGAAGTAGTCGACCTCGGCCCCCAGGCTGCGCGCGTGGGCCGCGACGATGACCGACCCGCCGATGAAGGTCGCCTGGTCGATGGGCGCGACGACGATGGTCGGGTCTTCCCGCGACATGCCGAGTGGCGAGCAGTCGATGTACTCGTCGACGATGAGGTCGCCGACCACGGTCACGCGCAGACCGGCAAGGCTGGCCAGGATCCTCTTCAGGTCCCCTTTGTCGAAGCCGTGGCGCTCGGCATAGTCCGTCGGCAGCTCCAGCGTCTTGGGCCGTGTTTCCGAGGACTCGCGACGGAGCGTCGCGATGGAGGAGAAGCGGGTTTCGCCGGAGCTGAAAAGCAATTTGCCGCCGTAGCTCTCGATCGCTTCCTTTTCGGGATTGTAGGACTCCTCGTGCTCCTTGCCCTTGACCACGAAGTCCGGGCGAAGGTGGCCGATGAACTCCTCGGGCGTGCAGTTCAGCGCGATGGGAAAGAGGTCGACGGCCAGGGAGCGGAAGCTCTCCATACGCGTACTGCAGGGCACGGTGACGCCCGGCGTGTCGTCACGGGTGACGCCGACCACCAGGCGCGGCCCCACCTCAGCGGCAAAACGCAGCATGCGCAGATGGCCGGGATGGAGGTTGTTGAAGTTGCCGGAGACGAAAGAGATCTTGCCCGAGCGCTCGTTCAGCCACTCGTTCAGTGGCTCAAGGCCGGAACCGCTGAGGTCGGGCGCGTCCGGCTCGGGCACGGGTCTTTGCTTCGTCTGTTGGAGGATATCGTTCGCCACCGGCCTTACCCCACGCGCTGGCTCGATCGAGATTGCATTGCCATTACTCAAACCGCGTGGCGCAGATGACAAGCTGCATCTTGCGATAGGCCTAGCGTGCGCTTCGGTAAATCACAGAAGCACGGTCGGGCCGCTGTCTCCTTGCTATTTCGGTGATTCATCGATGCGCTCGACACGAATCTGATAGCGTACATCGTCATCGAATGAAACCTCTGCGGTAGTGCCCGGCGCGAAGTCGTGTGCGAGCGCCCAGTTGACCAGGTCGCCCAGGGCCCACTCTTCCGACGCGGATCGGACCCTGTCCCGTTCCGTCATGGCGCGGGTGAAGTAACTACCCCCCGCGGCCTGCGGCGACGGCGGCGCCATTTCCTGGGCGATCCTCGGCCATTCGTCCCGGAATAGCCGGATCGCCTCGTCCTGAAGCCGGACATGCAGGGCCCGGCCCCTCTCGCCGGCAACCGGCGGAACCGGCCGCTGGGCATAGACCCCGCCGGCGTCGATCTTCGCCGTCATCTCGATCAGCGAGACGCCCGCGGGCAGACCTTGGCGCAGGGCCCAGGCGGCCGAGTCGTTTCCCCGGCAGTGCGGCACGAGCCCGGGATGGACGTTCAGGCGACGCTGCGCGAGATCCAGCACCTCCGGCGGGAGCAGGTGCGGACACCAGAGATTGACCAGCCAGTCGTAGCGTTCGCTCCCCTTCGCCAATCGGCTGAGAGCCTCCGGCGAGCAGGGCTCGGCCGCCAGTCCCGCGGATCGCGCCATATCCAGGATCTCGTCGTCGTCCCTGCCGGTGAGCACCGCGCGGATCTCGTCGATCCCCTGGTCGATCATGAACCGCAAACAGGCTTTGCCGACGTCCTTGCCGGCGAAGACCAGGCATCGCCGGCGGATGGCCGATTCCGCCACCTCTGCTCTCCTTCCGACCCGTCAGGCGGCCGCGGGCCGGACGTTGCGCGGGTCCGTCGGCTCGATCTTCTTGGCGGCGAAGTAGGCGGCAACCTTGGGATCCCGCTGGGCCATGCGCATGAAGCCGTCGAGCGTCGCGTCGTCGCCGTAGAGGAAGAAGCCCTCGATCACCGGCCGCCCCAGGCTCAGGTCTTCGCCGGAGTAGGGGCCGGGCGCCTTCAGGCCGAAGAGGTGATGGAACGGCTTGTCGATCTTGCTCAGGAACTCATCGAGGGAGAAGTAGGTCAGCGTCTTGCCCAGTCGCGAGGACTGGAAGGTCTCGCCCAGGGAGAAGTAGGTGTTCAACAGGGCGGTCTTGGCACAGCCGGCATAGGCGACCAGCTCGTCCACCGTCTCGAAGGCATAGTTGGTGACGCTGCGGTCATAGGCGAGGCCGACCGGTTCCCGATACGCGCTGGCCGCATTGTAGAGAGTCAGCTTGTAGTCGGGATGCAGCACCCGCGAGGTCAAGCGCAGCATCTCCGACAGCTCGATGCCCCGATAGTCGTAGTCGCGGATCGGCAGCCGCGGCAGCGGCGAGCCCTGGTCGGCGATGTACTTCTGCATCGCCTCGAACCCGTCGATCATCTCGAACAGGGAGCTGCCGATCTCGACGATGGAGCTCAGCTCCTCGTCCGCGGCCAGCAGGAGGTACAAGAGCAGGTTCTTCTCGGGCCGTGGGATGTCGGCCAAGTCGATGCTGGGCCGCTCCAGCAGCCTTTTGTATTCCAGCACCTCCTTCAAATAGTAGGACAGATGCCAGGTGTCGTAGGCCTCCTGGTCCTGCAGGCGCCGATGAACGACCGGCGGCTCGCCCTCGGCGGTCTCCGTGAAGATCTGAAGGATCGTGGTGCCGGCCTTGTCACCGTAGTAGTCGTCGATCGCCATTAGCGTCTCCGCTGGGTCGCTGGCAGGTCTGGGTCGGGTCGCGCGCCGCCGCGGAACCGGTGGCCGGTCATCGCTGCAGCCTGCCGAGCATCCGATAGATCGGCCGGACGCCGAGGAAAAGCCTGCGGAAGGTCCAGTAGACGGCCCCGCCGACCGCCGGGTGGCGCCGCTTCAGACGCGCCAGCCGGTCGCTGGTCTGGCTCATCATCCGGGCGATGGGGGCGACGACGGTGTCCGGTTCGCTGAAGAGCTTGGCATACCAGGGCCGGCCGTGAAGGCGCAGGGCCTCCTCGACGAGCGACTCGGCCGCGGCATGCGGCTCCTGCCACTCGCCATCCGCTAGATCGCGGCTCTGGAAGAGATAGGGCCGGCGCAACAGCGCGCGATGCGGTTGTTCGCTCGCCCGTGAAAGAAATCGCGACAAGGACCTCGGCGTTGCCGGCACCCGCGTCATGAAGTCCGCGAACTTGCTCCGCTCGCTGAGCTCGATCAGGCAGACCTCGTCCGACGTGGCGGCGACGAACCAGCGATCTTGATCGGGACAGGCCCGATAGAAGTAGTCCCAGTCGATCGTGTGATCGAAGCCGACTCCCTTATGCTGGGGCCAGACCATCAGGGGGTGCATGTGGGCACAGCGTGCGTAGAGCGCGTCCTGACCGATCCGCCAGTAGAGATGTGAGCAGTAGCTGTTGACCGACCCGTCTTCCCACATGAGCGACAGCGAGATGGGGTGCAGGTCGCGGAGGGCCAGGGCGACGAGGTCGCGCGCCGTCGGGCGCGCTGCCTCCGCGCCGCCGTTGTCGTTGCCGTCGTGCCGCGCCAGCGCCGCGGCCAGCGCCTCGTGGCAGGCGCGGAGCCCGGGCGCCAGGACCAGCCGCCGGCCGTCTTCCAAGGCGCGGCGGACCGTCTCCAGGGAGCCCTGGCCGACGACGACGTCCGGCTGCAAGAACAGGATGGCCGCGTCCCGCTGCTCCGCCCGCGCTATGGCGTCGCCGTGGCAGGCGGACATCGTCTCATAGGGGTTGTCGATGTCCGTCGAAATGATGGAGAACTCGACCTGACACCAGGAGCTGACGGCCGCCGTCAGGTGGGCGAAATTCGGATGCCGCTCCAGGGTGTTGCGATCCTCCGCAGTCGTGTAGATCGTGTAGACGGACGGGGTCGGCGCCAAGGCCGGCAGGTTTCCCGGCGCCAGCAGCGAGGGAATGACCACGTCTGCATACAACTTTATATAGCGTTGACCCCAGAGTTGGCTGACAATATGAATACCGGCTATAGGCATCGTGCTATTACTAGTGTCCCATCGACGGTCAAGCTCCAAGACTTGGGCCCTCGCGTCGCTTTTAGCCCGGTTTATTTGGCATGACCATACCCAAAGTTGAAGCGTTACCGTCGGTCGAAACGGCCGGGCGGGCGTCCCGCGCCCTGGAGGATCTGGCGTCGGGCCTGATGCAGTGGCGGCTGTGGATCGCCCTTGCAGGCCGCGACATCCAGCGTGGCTATCGCGGCTCGTTCTTCGGCCATGTCTGGATCGCCTTGTCGCTGGGCATCTTCATCCTGATCGTCGGCAACATCTATACCTTGGTCTTTGAAATCGACGCCGCCACCTATGTGCCTTTCCTCTGTTCCGGCCTGATCGCCTGGCGCTTCATGACTTCCTTGATCTTGGAAGGCGGCTCGGTTTTTCTGGGTTCCGGCGGATTCATCAAAGGATTTGCCATACCTCTGTCGGTATTTCTCTATAAGAGCATTCTCAAGAACGTCATCATGTTCGGGCACTACTTGGTGGTCTACGTGATCGTCGCGGCGATCCTCTCGGTGCCGGTCAATGCCTCGACCCTTTTGCTGATTCCCGGCTTGCTGATCGTCGCCTTCAACGGCCTCTGGATGTTGGCCCTGATGGGCCTCATCTGCACGCGCTTCCGCGACGTCGAGCAGCTCGTGAGCAGCGTGATGATCCTGCTCTTCTTCGTGACGCCGGTGCTCTGGCCTGAGAACCGGGTCGAGCAGATGAGGGAGATCGTCATCTTCAACCCCTTCTACCATTTCCTCGAGATCCTCCGTGATCCTCTGCTGGGGCAGACGCCCGATCCCCTGTCCTGGCTCGTCACGCTGGGGATTGCCGTGGTGGGCGTCGCCGTCACCTTTCCGCTCTTCGCCCGTTTCCGGACCCGGCTGGTCTTCTGGATCTGACGTCGATGGTCGCGGTCCAGCTTCGGAACGTCTCCCTCGACTATCCGATCTATGTTCTGGAGGCGGCCCGCCTGCGGGGCAACCTGCTGCACCGGCTGACCTTCGGAAAGCTGGGAGAGCGTCGGCCGGAGCGCCGCGTGGTGCGGGCGCTGCTGGACATCAGCTTGACCCTGGAAGCCGGAGACCGCTTGGGTATCATCGGCCTGAACGGTGCCGGCAAGACGACGCTGCTGCAGATGATCGCCGGTGTGCTGGAGCCGACGCTGGGCATGCGCCGCGTGGAAGGGCGGATCAGCACGCTCTACAACATCGGCCTGGGCTTCGATCCCGAGGTCAGCGGCTACGACAACATTCGCCTGCGCGGTCTCTTCATGGGGCTGACGCCGCGGGAGATCGACGCCATTGTCCCGGCGATCGAGGACTTCACCGAGCTGGGCGAGTTCCTGACCCTGCCGATCCGTACCTACAGCGCCGGCATGCAGGTCCGGCTGGCCTTCGCCATCGCCACCAGCGTCATGCCCGAGATCCTGATCATGGACGAATGGCTCGGTGCCGGCGATGCTCTCTTCATGGCGAAGTCGAAGGAGCGGATGGATGAGATCGTGGCGGCGTCCTCCATGCTTCTGCTGGCCAGCCATTCGGAATCGCTGATCAAGGACAACTGCGACAAGGCCATCCTGCTGGACCGTGGCCGGATCCTTGAGCATGGCGATGTGGAGTCCGTCTATCGCGCCTATGGCCGCGTGATGGCACGGGCCGGATAGGGCGAGGATCGCGGGAATGCAGGCTGGCGCGATCGGACGGGCGCTGAAGCGGCGGCTCAAGACCGGGTTTGGCGTGCGTGCGCACGCCGCGGGCATGGACAGGATTGAAGCGCTGGTCGCCGAGATCGAGGCGAAGGCGCCGCATACGGAGAGTCTCTATGAGGATTTCCGCAGGCTACAGGCTGTCGTGGAGCGCGCCTTCGGCCCCAGCGAGTCCCTGCCGGACGGGGCCCTGCACCGCACCATGGTCGACCTGCCGGTCAATGCGGTGGAAGCCCTGGTCCAGCTCGGCATCCGCCGCGCCGTCAACGCCCGCTTGACGGCCGGCTGGTACCGCGACCGGCTGGTGTTCCTTGCCTGTCTGGAGAAATCCGCCTCGACCCTGCACGAGATCGTCATTCGGGACTTGCTCGAGCACAGCGCCGGCGTCGTCCCGCAGTTCGGCATTCAACGCGGCCTGGAATTCGGCCCGACGGAACTTGCCAGCGGCGCAGCGATGCACGGATTGATCCCCATGTATGCGCCGGACGGCGGCATTGTCAGAGGCCCCTACGAGCCCTTGCCGGGCAACACCCGGTATGTTCGGGAACTGGGGGCTAGGCTCGTGCTCCTGACCCGACACCCGGCCGACCGTATCGTTGCACGTGCCTGCATGACACCTGACCAGGAGAGCGCAGCCCGGTTCCGAGCGCAGCTCGAATCCGGAACCGCCTTCACCGACTATTTCACGATGGCGGCGCAGACATCGCTTCGAGCCGACCTCGAGTGGATGCTCAACTGGATCCTCGCCATGGGCGCCGAGGATCGCTTTCATGTCGCTCGCTACGAGGATATGGCGCTGGACAGCGAGAGCCATTTCCAGGCGCTGCATCGCTTCCTTACCGGGAAAGCGATCGACGACGAGCTGCGGTCGCAAATTGCGGGTCGCATGTCGCGCACGACCTCTGGCGGCGATCTCCAGCCCGGCGCCGTCGAGGGTCGCACCTATCCGCGAGGCTATTCCGGCAAGGTTGGCGTATGGCGCGACTATTTCTCCGTCCGCGATGTCGAGCAGTACAATGAGATAGTTCAGACACTATCGACGCAGAACCAAAGGTTCGGAGAATTGAAGCGGATTTATCCTGACATCCTGTTGGATGCCGGCTCGGTCCGCGATCCGTCCAACCACCCATGAATGCTCCGGTCCTGGGTTCAAAGTGACCGGGTTTCATCCACCTGGGCCTTGCGCATCCTTGACCAGCGCCGCGAGGCGGTAGAAGCCGTGGGCCATCTTCGAGTAGGGGGTCAGCAGGAAGAAGGCCAGCACGGCGCCCAGATGTAGGGTCAGCAACGCGGTGAGCGCGGCCGTTTGGCCGAAGGCGTAGAGCGCCAAGCCGGAGGTGCTGACCAGGAACAGCAGCAGCATGAAGGCCATCTCGCCGCCCCAAACGCCCGGCTCCGCCAGGTCGCGGTCGGCCCTCAGCTTCAGCTCGATCATGGCGAGCGTGCCGGCCGACAGCAGAACGCCGCCTGGGACGCCCAGCAGCTTCGGCAGCGAGAAGGGCCCATAGGGCGCCGGCAGGTCGAAGGCATAGTGCATGACCGTCGCGACACAGGTCGACGCAAAGCACAGGAGAAAGCCGTACATGACCATCTGGTGGCGCCAGCGGCGGGCGTTGGAGAAGCGGTCCTCGTCCTCGAAGTTGCAGCCCTCGCCATGGCCGCCCGCGAGGTTCTTCAGTCTAGCGGCCGAGCCGAAAGCGGACAGGAGCATCGACAGTCGGACGGGGCCGCCCGCCACGGCGCGCCAGTAGCGCCTCAGGCCGACCGCGAGGCTGAAGAGGGGAAAGAGGAAAGCCGGCAGGAAGATCGCCACCATCGCGTTGTGCGACATGACGACGTAGAAGCCGCCGCCGCCGGCCTGCTCGCCGAGCAAGCGGATCGCCCAGAGGATCAGGATGCAGCCGAGGACCGTGGCGAGAGCGATGGCGACGCCGCTCCTGTGGAATGCCCTGGCCAGCAGCGATGGGAACGCGAAGTCCTGCCAGCTCTCCTGCCGGACCTCGGCCAGCGCCCGCGGCAGGTTCAGGGCGAACTCGTGGGGCTCGGTGTATTGGCAGGCATAGAAGCAGCCGCGGCAGTTGTGGCAGAGATTGGCGAGCTGCGTGACGTCGCCCTCGGCGAAGGCGCGTTGCCGGTTGATCGCCGGGAAGACCGCGCAATAGCCTTCGCAGTAGCGGCAGGCGTTGCAGATCTCGATCTGGCGCCGGGCCTCCTCGACCAGCTTAGCTCGCATGGGCCGCGGCCTCCCGTCCGGCAATGCGACCGAAGACGGTGCCGATGGTCATGCCGAAGCCGGCGAGATAGCCCTGGCCGAGGATCGAGCCGGCCATGGTCTCGCCGGCGGCCCAGAGGTTCTCGATCTTGCCGGCGTCGCTGCTGGTCTGGGCACGCTCATCCACTTTCAGGCCGAGGTAGGTGAAGGTGACGCCGGTCCTCAGGCTGTAGCCGTAGAAGGGCGGATCGCAGATGCGCCGCGCCCAGTTGGTCTTGGGCGGATCGATGCCCCGCGTGGCGACCCCGTCGAGCTCGGTCGGATGGAAACCGCTGTCGTCGCCGCAGGCGGCGTTGAAGCTGTCCACGGTCGTGCGGAGCTTCTGCTTCGGCAGGCCCATCTTGTCGGCCAGCTCTTCGATGCTGTCGGCCTCGATGGGCGGGAAGACCGATGGCATGAAGAGGTTCAGCGATTTGGAATCGATGATGACGTAGCCGACCTGGTCCGGCTGGGCCGCCACCAAGCGGCCCCAAATGGCATAGCGCTTGGGCCAGACGTCCTCGCCTTCGTCGTAGAAGCGCTCGCCGTGCTTGTTGACGACGATGGCGTAGACCACGCAGTCGAGCCGCGTGACGATGCCGCCGTCGAACTTCGGGGCCCGGCCGTCGATGGCCACGGCATGGCACTGGGTGGGGTCGCCGACCGACTGCACGCCCTGGTCCAGCAGGTCCTTGAGGACCACGCCGCGGTTGTAGGGCGTGCCGCGAATCAGGAAGTTCTTCGCCGCCGGGCCCCAGGCCCGCGCCAGCCAATCGGTGTCGGCCTGGAAGCCGCCCGAGGCCACGACGATCGAGGTCGGCTCGATGCGATGGCTTTCCCCGCGGTAGGTGAAGGCGAGGCCGGAGACGCGGTCGCCCTCCAGCTCAAGGTGCGTCACCTGAGCCTCGTAGAGCACCTCGACGCCGAGGCGCCGCGCCGTGCGGTAGTAGGCGTTCACCAGGGCCTTGCCGCCGCCTAGGAAGAAGGCGTTGGTGCGCGACAGCGACAGGGTGCCGGAGAGCGACGGCTGGAAGCGAACGCCGTGGGCTTCCATCCAGGGCAGGCAGTCCTCGGAGGCGCGGATGGCGAGCCGGGCCAGGCTCTCGTCGGTCCGGCCGCCCGTCACCGCGATGAGGTCGTCGTAGTACTCCGCCTCGCCGTAGCTGTCCGTCAGGACCGACAGCGGCCCGCGATGCATGCAGCGGAAGTTGCGGGTGTGGCGCGAGTTGCCGCCGCGGTAGGGCTTGGGCGCGCCCTCGAGCAACAGCACCCGCGCGCCGGCCTGGCTCGCGGTCATCGCCGCGCAGAGCGCCGCGTTGCCGCCACCGACGACCACCACGTCGTATCTTTCGCGCTTGTCGAACAGGGTGTCGCGATCCCGGGATTCGATGGGCGGGGCCTGACGGGGACCACCGTCACGCGGCAGGCCCGTCGCCGATTGGGCATCATAGGGTGCGTCGACTTATTTGATAATTGCAATAAATATACATATATTTGTGTTATGCGCATAAATTTCGAGTTCGCCGATCTCGAGGCCTTTCTCGCCGTGGCCGATCTGGGCTCGTTCCAGAGGGCCGCCGAGCAGCTGAACGTCTCGCAGCCGGCGCTGACCCGGCGGATTCAGAAGCTCGAGACGTCGCTGGGGGTGAGGCTCTTCGACCGCACGACGCGGTCGCTGAGATTGACGCTCGCGGCCAAGCGCCTCTCCGGGCGGGCGCGGGCGATGGTCGACGACGCCGTCGAGGCGACCTTGGCCCTGCAGGATCAAAGCGCCCGTTTCGAGCACGAGCGCAACGCCATCGTCTCCATAGCCCTGATCCCGAGCGCCACGCAGCGGATCCTGACCGACGCGATCAAGGCGTTCCGCCGGCGCGGGCACAAGGCCCGGCTGCGCATCCTCGATCGGTCCGCCAACGACGTGGCCGAGGCGGTCGCGCAAGGCGAGGCGGACTTCGGCATCAGCTTCATACCCGCGTCGGACCCGAACATCGGCTTCCAGGCCCTGGCGGACGATCGTTTCGTCGTCGCGGTCAGGCGCGATCATGCGCTGTCCGGTCAGGCGGAGGTCCGCTGGGACTCGCTGCAAGGCCTGCCGGTGATCCTGGCGATGAAGGGGACCGGCAACCGCATGATCGTCGACGAGGCCTTGGCGCGCGCGCGTCGGACCCTGAGCTGGTCCTACGAGGTGCGCCGCTCGACCACCGCCCTTTCCCTGGCCGAGGCGGGGATCGGCGTCGCGGTCTTGCCCGAGGCGGCGGTCCCCGGAGACCCCGACTCGCTGATCGCCTCGCGCCCCCTGGTCGATCCGGCCGTGTCGCGCACGATCGGCATCGTCCGGCGCGCCGGCCAGCGCCTCACCAAGCCGGCCGAGGCGATGATCGCCATTCTCATGGAGCGGTCGCGCTGAGCCCCTGCCGGTCGCGATGGCCGGCCCAGATGGCCGAGGGGATCAGCACGTTGCCCTCGAAGAGACGCCGACAGGTGCGCAGGGTCCCGGCGCGGACGACGTCGGTTTCCGCGCCCCGGCCGCGCACTTCGAGGACGATATCGATCGTGCCCGAGGGATGCTCGATCGAGATCGTCTGCTTCGGCCGGCGCGCGACGCGGCCGAGGCCGTCGGCGACCGTGCCCTCGATCACCGTGCAGGCGGCGACGCAGATGGCGCCGGAGACCGCGTGCGCGGCATGGGTCTTGTGGGGAACGAAGTAGCGCGACGCGATGCTGCCGCCGGCTGTCGGCTCGGCCAGCAGGGCCAGCTTCGGCACGACCTTCTCCGATACCTCGCCGAGGCCCATGCGCAGGGCGGCGGCCCGGCGGATCGACTCCAGGCGCTCGAACAGCGCCCGGTCTTCGTCCAGCTCGGCCTTGCTCTCGTGGCCCGTCTTGCCGAGATCGCGCGCCCGCATGATGACGGTCGGCATGGCCACGTCGATACAGGTGACCTCGATGCCGTCGATCTCCTCTCGCAAGCGGCCGGTCGGCAGCAGTGCGCCGGTCTTCGAGCCGACGATGTCCATGAAGTTGAGGAGCACCGGCGCGGCCTTGCCGGGCACGCCGTCGATGGCGGCATCGCCCTCGTACTCGACATGCCCCTGCGGCGTCTGCACCTCGACCTCGATCAGGGCGCGGGTATTGACGTTGTGGACCATGACGCGGGTCTTGCCCTCGGCCGCGGGCACGAGCCCGGCCTCGATCGCGAAGGCGCCGACGCCGGACAGGATGTTGCCGCAGGTCGGCTCCGTGTCGACCAAGGCGCGCTCGGTCGAGACCTGGGCGAAGAGGTAGTCGACCTCGGCGTCCGGGCGCGAGGGCGGGCCGACCACCGCGACCTTGCTGGTCAGGCTATCGCCCCCGCCGATGCCGTCGATCTGGCGCAGGTCCGGCGAGCCCATGGCCGAGAGCAGCACCCGGTTGCGGACCGCCGCCTCGGCCGGCAGGTCGCGCGACAGGAAGTAGGGCCCCTTCGAGGTGCCGCCGCGCATGAACACGCAAGGGATTCTGGTCTGCATGGTTTCGCTCTGTCCGTCAGTGGGCCATCAGCACCGGCCGGTCGGCCTTGGCCAGGATCTCGTGGGTGACGCCGCCGAAGATCATGTCGCGCATACGCGGCCGGCCGTAGCCGCCCATGACGATGAGATCCGCGCCGTTGGCCTCGGCGGCCTCGAGCAGGGCGTTGCCGATGTGGTCGCCCTGCGGACGGAGTATGTCTGTCGTGGCGTCGACGCCCTTCAGTGACAGGTACTGCTTGACGCCTTCCAGGGAGGGATCGGCGGTCGCGCAATCCGCCGTGGCCACCACGACGACCGAGGTCGCGTCGAGCAGCATCGGCAGGGCGTCGTTGACGGCCCGTGCCGCCTCGCGGCTGCCGTTCCAGCCGATCAGGATACGCTCGGCGGCGAAGGACGGCCGGTCTCGCGGCATCAGCAGCAGCGGCTTGCCGGTTTCCAGGAGCGCCGCCTCGAAGGAGGCCGACGGCCCCGATTGAGTCGGGCGCGACATCAGGACCAGGTCGACCAGTCGGCCGTGGATGGCGATCAACTGGCTGCGCAGCCCCGTGCTCTGCTGCCAGGATGCGCTCGGACCCTGCGGTGCCGGACCCTCGCCGACCGGGATTCCCTGCTCCGCGCAAAGCCGGTCGAACAGGGCCCGGAGATCCGCCCCGGCCGCCTCGGCATGGCGGTCGGCCGTCTCCGCCAGGCCGCGCATCGTCTCCTTGGACATCCCGAAGATGTCCTCCGGGATCGACTGGCGCGGGCTCACGTAGGTGAACAGGAGCTGCAAGTGGGCGCCGAAGTGCTTGGCGACGGCGAGCGCGCCGGCAAGCCGCTGCTCGGCCTCGCCGGCCAGTCCCATGGGCATCAACAGGCTGCGGTACTTGGTCATCCTCTCCTCCGCCGCTGCGGCATCTTCGGCATCATCCGATCGGCCAGGGCAGGCTGACCGCCTCCTGAAGCAGGCCGCGCGGAAAATCGAGCACCATGATGTGGGCCAGGAAGACCAGGAAGCCGATGCCGCAGGCCGTCAGCAGCGCGGTCCTGGCCCAGGAGATGCCGCCCTTGACCCGAAGAAAGACGAGGAAGAAGGCCGTCAGCGCCAGCAGGTAGCCGATCGCGAAGATCGCCACCAGGAGGCCGGCCAGCCAGTAGATGTAGTGGCCGAGGCCGAGGCGCTCCTCGCGGCTGCCGGGCTCGGCGCCGAGCTCCTCGTCGTGGTTGGCCGGGGCGGTCGCCGGCGCGAGGGTCAGGCCGTAGAGCACGCAGCCGCAGAGCAGCAGCATGACCGCGGAGACCGCACCGGTATAGACGCCACCCAGGTAGGATTGCTGGAAGGCGTCGTAGAGGCCGTAGGCGAAGCCGAGCAGGAGGAAGCCGGCGAAGAGGACCTGCGGGCGGCGGTTCGGCGCCCGGCGGGTCTGCTCCTCGTCGGTGCCGCGCTGGCCGTAGATCGCGCCGAGCGCCACCGAGCCCAGGGTCAGGAGGCCGATGATGATGACGCCGGGCCGCGTGAGGAAGCTCCACTCGTAGAACTGCAGCGCCTGATAGAGATAGGTCTCCATCTGGCCCGACAGGACGAAGCCGATCAGCAGCGCCGGGCGCGGCCAGCCGAAGCGCTTCATCAGGATGCCGAGCAGGCCGATGGCGAAGAGCGCGACCAGGTCGCCGAGGTCGCGGGTCGCCTGGAAGGCGCCGAAGCAGATCACCATGATCATGAAGGGCGCCATCAGCGTGTAGCGGATGGTGGTCAGCTTGGCGACGTGCTTGGAGATCAGCAGGCAGGTGCCCGCGCCGATGACGTTGGCCAGCGCCAGCGACCAGATGATCGTGTAGGTGATGTCCAGGTTGTCCTCGACCATGGAGGGGCCGGGCTCGAGGCCGATCAGCACCATGCCGCCGAGGAACACTGCCATGCTGCCGGAGCCGGGCACGCCGAACAGCAGCGTCGGGATCAGGCCGCCGCCCTCCTTGGCGTTGTTGGCGGACTCCGGCGCCAGCACGCCGCGGATGTCGCCCTTGCCGAACTGGGACTTGTCCTTGGCCGTTTGCACCACGTGGCCATAGGCGATCCAGTCGACGACGCTGCCGCCGAGGCCGGGCAGGGCGCCGACCATGGAGCCGATGCCGGCACAGCGCACGCAGAGCCACTTGTTGCGGATCGTGTCCCGCAAGCCGTCGAGCCAGCCCTTGCCGAGCGTCGCGCCGCCGGCGATGGAGCGATTCTGGCGCAAGAGGTCGACGATCTCCGGAATCGCGAAAATGCCCAGGCCGACGACCACCAGCGGCACGCCGTCGGTGAGGTAGTCCAGGTCGAAGATCATGCGGTATTCGCCGGTGGCCGGCGCGCCGCCGATCCCGCCGATCAGCAGGCCGATGCCGCAGGCCGCCAAGCCCTTCACGATGCTCGAGCCGGCCATGACGCCGACCATGCTGAGCCCGAGGACGGTCAGCATGAAGAGCTCGGCGGAGCCGAACAGGAGGATGACGGGCCGGGCGACCAGGACGAAGACCGTCAGGATCAAGGCGCCGAGCAGGCCGCCGAACAGCGAGGCGGAGAAGGCGGCGCCGAGCGCGCGGGCCGCTTCGCCCCGCTTGGCGAGCGGGAAGCCGTCCAGCACGGTCGCCTGGGATGCGCTGGAGCCCGGGATGCCCATCAGGACGGAGGTGAAGGTGTCGGAGGTCGGGATCACCACGACCAGGCCGATCAGCATGGCCAGCGCCGAGGTCGGGTCCATGCCGTAGAGGAACGGCAGCAGCAGGGAGAGGCCGACGATCCCGCCGAGACCGGGGAAGATGCCGACGGCGAGCCCCAAGAAGACGCCGCCGATCAGGTAGAGCAGGTGGACGCCGCTGGTGATGTTCGCGAGCGCGATGAGCGCACTGTCAAGCATTGGTCTCCCCCCGAGGCCTGTCGTGTGGGGGCGGGCCCGATCGACCCGCCCCCGTCACGGCTCTAGGTCAGAACTTGACGTTGTAGGTTTCGGTCAGCCAGGTCCGAACCCATTCCTTGGCTTTCGGATCGACGTCGATCGCCGTCTCCAGCAGCAGCTCCGCGTCGGGACCGACCTTCTGCGGATAGGTGCCGAGGACCGACTGCGACTCCTCCTTGAACCCCGGCGCGGCAATGGTCTTGGCCGCGGCATCGCGCCAGGCCTGCAGGACGTCGTCCGGCGTGTCCTTCGGCAGGAACACCATCTTCTGGGCGGCGAAGCCGGCGGTGAAGAAGGCCTTCCAAGCGTCGAACCACTCGCCCGACGGCGCTTCGCCGTGGACCGTCTCGTAGACCTCGGCAAAGTGCGGCAGGTCCGGGAAGGTCGGGTCGCGCACCAGGTTGCCCTGCTCGTCGAGCGCACCCCAGCTCATGATCGGAACCGCCTTGCCGCCCTCGACCAGGGGCGTGACCTTCTTCAGGTAGCCCGACGAGGTCTGGTAGTCGATGTTGGTCTCGCCGCGCTCGAAGGCCAGCCGGCCGGCGCCGCGGCCCTTCATCCCGAACACGGCCTTGACGGAGAGACCGAGCTTCTCGAAGGCGAGCAGCGGGATGAGGTCGAGCGAGGTGGCGCCCTGGCTGCCGTAGCGCAGGTCCACCTCCTTCAGCTTGCCGATGTCGTCGGCCGAGGTCACGCCGAGCTCGGGATTGACGTAGACGACCCCACCGGTCGGCGTGGCCAGGACCACCCGCCAGTCCTTGTACTCGTAGCGCACCCGGCGGTCGCCCAGCAGGTAGGGGAACTGCGTCGAGCCCGAGGTGCCGAGGATGGTCAGGCCGTTGGGCTTGGCGCGGGACTGGAACTGGTTGGCGCCCTTGGTCGAGCCGCCGCCGGGGATGTTCTTGACGGCGATGACGGGTTCACCGGGCAGGTTGCCCGAGATCTGCGGCGCGTAGAAGCGCGCCCAGGTGTCCGAGCCGCCGCCCTCCTTGAAGGGAATGATCCACTCGATGCGCTTGCCGGACATGTCCACGGCAAGCGACGGCGTCGCCGTCAGACCGGCAAAGCCGAGGGCTGCGACGCCGATTGTCGCCAGGGCGATGCGACGCCCGATCTGTACCTTGGTTGACTTCATGACCTTGCCTCCTCGCTCCCTAGAGGGCCTTTTCTGATGGGCGGAGCAACGGGCGCCAAGCCGATCCAATGGCTTACCGGACCCTGGAGCGTCTGGCTGCCGTTCTCCTGGTTCAGCTAGGCTAACGGGCCTACCTGTCAGTTAGCTTTCACGCCGCGGATTGGGCTAGATTGGCGATTCAGGGGCCGCCGGGAGAAGCGGCCGGTGGGAGGAGGTGGCCCGTGCGCCTGCTCTTGGTGGAGGATAATGCCACGTTGGCGGACGCGGTATCGCGATCGCTCTCGAAGCTGGACTATGCCGTCGATGTCCTCAACGAAGGCGACAGCGCCGACGAGGTCCTGGCGAGCCAGACCTACGACCTGATCATTCTCGACCTGACGCTCCCCAAGATGGATGGCCTGGAAGTGCTGCGGAACCTGCGTCGACGTGGCTCGGATTGTCCGGTCCTGATCCTGACCGCGCGCACCGAGGTCCAGCAGCGCGTCGCCGGCCTCGACCTGGGCGCCGACGACTATCTGACCAAGCCCTTCGCCTTGGAGGAGCTGGAAGCGCGGGTGCGCGCCATGCTGCGACGGCGCAGCGGCGAAGCCAGGTCCGCGGTCATGTGCCATGGCGTCCTCAGTTTCGACACCCAGAGCCGGAGCTGCTGGATCGAAGGCCGGGACATCGACCTGACGCCGCGAGAGCGGAGCCTGCTCGAAGTGCTGCTGCGCCGGGTCGGCAAGGTGGTGAGCAAGGAGCAGATCGCCGAGTCCATCTTCAGTTTCGATGACGAGGCGAGCTTGTCGTCGATCGAGATCTACGTTCATCGCTTGCGAAAGAAGCTCTCTCACCCGAACGTCACCATACGGACGGTTCGCGGGCTCGGCTATCTGCTAGACGTGCAATGATCTGGGCCGAGCGATCGCTACGCCGTCGACTCCTGGCCTGGGCCATCGTGCCGGGCATCCTGCTGTCGGCGGCGATCCTCTACGAAGCCTACATCAGCGCGCGCGAGACCGCCGATTCCCTGCACGACCGCTTCATCGTCGGCCTCGCCCTCGGGATCTCCGAGCAGGTGGTGGCGACGGGTGGCGACCTGGTTCCCGAGAGCACCTTCGAGCTGATGACCGCCGGCACGGAGGACGAGATCTTCTATAGGGTGTCCGGTCCGGCTAGTGCCTTCCTGACGGGCTACCAGGACCTGCCGGAGATACCGGCGGACCAGCCCCTCGAAGGCGGCGTGCCGCTGTTCTACAACGCGACCTACCGGGGCGAGCCGGTCCGGGTCGTCGCCATGTCGTTCCTCGTCGCCGAGCGCGACATCAACGGCTGGGTCACCGTCCAGGTGACGCAGACGCGCCACGGCCGGCAGCAGGTGATCACGGAATCGGTGGTGCGCGCGGGCATCAGGCTGGTGCTCTTGATCTGCGTCGCCCTCGTCTTCGCCTGGATCGGCATCACCCAGGGCTTGGCGCCGCTCAAGCGCCTGCAGCAGGCCATCCGACGCCGATCCTACGAGGACTTGCGGCCGATCACCCACCCCATGCCGCAGGAGATCCGGGACGTGGTGGCGGCGATCAACCAGCTCCTGGCGCGGCTCAAGGTGAGCATCGCCAGCCAGGAGCTGTTCATCGCCAACGCCTCCCACCAGTTGCGGACTCCGCTGGCGGCGCTCCAGGCCCAGTCGGAGCTGGCGCTGCGCGAAGCCGACAGCGCGGAGGCCAAGGAGTCCCTCGGCAAGATACTCAAGGCGACGCAGCATTCCTCCCGTCTCGCCAACCAGCTCCTGAACCTGGCCCGCGCCCAGCATGACCGCAACGGGCCGGAGCACGAGGAACGGATCGACGTCGCCCAGCTCGCGGCCGAGCTGACCGGCGACTGGGTCCAGGAGGCGCTGGCCAAGCGGTTCGACCTGGGCTTCGAGGGGCCGACGCGCGGGCTTTGGGTCGAGGGCAGCCCGACGCTCGTCCGCGAGATGCTGACGAACCTGATCGACAACGCCCTCCGATACTGTCCGGAGGGCAGCGCGATTACGGTCAGGACGGTGGCCGCCGGCAAGCCGGGCCAGGTGGTCCTCGAGGTCGAGGACGACGGACCGGGGATCCCGCAGGACAAGCGCTCGGCCGTGTTCGACCGCTTCGTGCGGCTGTCCGATCAGGTCGAGGGCGGCTGCGGCCTGGGCCTTGCGATCGTCGAGGAGATCGCCGAGCGCCATGGCGGCCAGGTGGCGCTTCACACGGCGCCGTCCGGCGGCCTGCTCGTGCGCATCCTGCTGCCGGAGGCGCCCGCGGATCCCGCTATGGCGCGGGCGACGTCCTAGAGTGTTGCCGGACTAGGTGGCATCGCCCGGCCGCTGCCAAAGGGAAACGAACCGCCCCCTCACCCGGCTCCGGCTAAGCTCAGCCTTCGGCTTCGCTAAGCCTCCCCAGCCCTCTCCCCCGACGGGGGAGAGAACGCGCAAGCTTGGTGAGGGGGCGGGTCGTTTCCATGTCGACGGCTACGCGATCTCAGCCCTTGATGTCACCTCGTCGCGGAGACACCTTTACAGTGTCTGCAAAGACTGTGAGGCCAAGGTGACGCAAGAAACCGATGCGCTCGTGCTCGACCTGATCGAGTGGCTTGCCGCCAAGCCGCGGCCCTACGCGGAGGTCATGGATGCTTGGCGTACCTCCTGCCCGAGGCTGACGATCTGGGAAGACGCGGTCGACCAGGGCTATGTCGCCTGCGAGCGGCAGGAGACCGTCGGCTCGATGGTCAAGGCCACGCCCCTGGGTCTCTCGCGGCTTCGAGAGGCCGGACGGAGTCCGGAGCTGGCATAGGGCCGTCGGCGCTGCCGCCTTAGGGCCTGTGGACATTTATTTGAGAGCCATGAGTGTGCCTGCCAGGTGGATCATGGCGGCGAAGCTCGTGTCGGTCTTTTCGTAGCGCGTGGCGAT
>JANQLT010000177.1 GCA_028280455.1 Kiloniellales bacterium | reverse complement strand
GCCTACACATCCCTCTCCCCCGTCGGGGGAGAGGGCTGCGCAGGCTTGGTGAGGCGCAGCCGAGCCTAGCCGGAGCTGGGTGAGGGGGCGGTTCGTTTCGTTGTCGAAGGCTGCAGCGACGAGCGGCGATCGCCGGAGCGTCACCGGATCGGCGGACCGATGACGGTTCCGCCCAAGCAGAGAACGTCCTGGCTCTAGTTTCCCGAGATCTCGTCGAGCAGGGCCCGGGCGTCCGACGCCGAGGGAAACGGCCGGTCGCTCCCCAGGACCCGCCGCAAGACCGTCTCCGCCTCGTCGTCGCGGCCGCTGCGGTGCAGCGCGACGGCGTAGTGATAGCCGATCTCCGGCTCGTCGGGCGCCGCCGCGTCGGCCCGCTCCAGGAGCCTGAGGGCCTGCGAGGTCTCGCCCTGCTGGAGCTGGATCCAGGCCAAGGTGTCCATGATCGCCGGCTGATCCGGCGCCAGCAGCAGGGCCTGCTCGGCATACGCCAGGGCCCGCTCGTCGCCGTCCTCGAAGTAGATCCAGGCCAGGTTGTTCCAGACCGTCGCGTTGCCCGAGCCGGCCTCGACCAGGGCTTCGTAGAGGACGCGCGCCTCATCGCTCTTGCCGCGGCCGATCAGGGCGCCGGCAAGCGCTTCGCGCACCGGCTGGTCGTTCGGCTCGGCCGCCAAGCGCTGGCGCAACGGCTCCAGGGCCGCCTCGCCCCGCCCGGCTATGCTACGGGCGCGATAGAGCCCGATCGCCAGCCCGCTGCTCTGCTCCATCGCCCAAGCGCGCTCGAAGGCTTCGACGGCTTCCGCGCTGCGGCCGTCCTGCAGCAGGAGGTCGCCGACCAGTTGCAGGCCCCAGGCCTGGTCCGGGTTGGCCTCGGCGAAGCCGCGGGCGCGCGCCAGCGCGGCCTCGTTGCCCTCCGCCTCGAGCACGAGCCGCGTCAGGGCGATGCTCGCCGGGCCGTAGGCGGGCTCGTCGAGGACCAGCTTCTCGATCTCCTTGCGCGCCTGCGCCGCGTCGCCCGCGTCGAGATGGGCCTGGGCCAGGCGCATCCGCACGCCCGGGTCGCCGTCGGTCACCTCGCCGAGCCGCGCGAAGTTGGCGATGGCCTCGTCGTGCCGGCCCTTGGAGGCCTGCAGGGTGGCGAGCGCGCTCAGCAGCTGCGGCTGGTCGGGATTGCTCGCCCGCATGCGCTGGACCACCGCCATGGCCTCGTCGAGCTCGCCGGCCTGCCGCAGCGCCTGGACATAGGCCAGGCCGGGTGCCAGCGCCGTGATGTCCAGCTCGTAGGCCTGCTTGCGCCAGGCCAAGGCGTCGGCGGTCTTGCCTTGTAGCCGGGCGATGTCGGCGAGCGCCGAGAGCGCGGTGACGTTGCTCTCGTCGTCTTCGAGCACGGCCAGATAGGCAAGCTCCGCGCGGTCCAACTGGCCCTGCCGGGCGTCGAGCGCCGCCAGGTTGAGCCGGGCGGAGAGCAGCTCGGGGTCGATTTGCAGGGCCGCCTCGATGGCCTCGCGCGCCGCCTCCCAGTTTTCCGCCCCGACATGGGCCGCCCCTTCCAGGTTGTGCGGCAAGGGGCTGTCGGGGAAGCGCGTCTTCAGCTCCCGGGCGACGGTCAGGGCCTCGTCGAAGCGGCCGGCGTTGAGGTGGCTCATGGCGATCAGGTGGCCGACGGCGGAGTCCTCGAGCCCGAGGTCCAGCGCGCTGTCGAACCTGGCCTTGGCCGCCGCCGTCTCGCCCGAGGCCAAGAGGCTGAGCGCCAGGCTGGAGAGCAGCCCCGGGTTGTCCGGCGCCTGGGCCGCCGCCGCCTCGAGCTGCTCGACGGCCTCGGCGTTGCGCCCGGCCCGCAGGTAGGCGCCGCCGAGCAGCGCCATGATCTGGCCATCCTCGGGCGCCAGCTCCCGCGCCGGCTGCAAGACCTCGACCGCATCGTCCGGCGCATTCAGACGAATCAAGGTGGCGCCCAGAAGCTTGCGGGCCTCGACGTTCTCGGGCGCCGTGACGATGTAGCGATCGAGCCAGACCCGCGCCGTCTCGTATTGGCCCTGGGCGTACTCGATGATGCCGGACAGCCAATGGGCCGGCGGAAAGCGGTCGAGCGCCGTGCCGATCTCGCCCATGATGTCCGCGGCGGCGTCGACGTCGCCCGCGCGCAGCTTGATGTGGGCGTTGAGATAGCGCGCCATCGGGTTCTGCGGCGCCTCCGCCAGCACGGTCTCGACGTCGGCCGCGGCCTCGGCGTCGCGCGCCAGCACCAGCAGGGAGGCGGCGCGGCCGAGCGCGGCCGAAACGTTGCCGGGCTCCTCCTCGAGCACGCGGCCGTAGTCCTCGAGAGAGCCCTCCGGGTCGCCGCGCTGGCGCTTGAGGTCGCCGCTCAGCAGCAGGGCGTCGCGCAGTCCCGGGTCGGCCGCGAGCGCCCCGGCGGCCTTCTCCTCGGCCCGGTCGTAGCGCCCGAGCGCGGCGTAGAGCCGGCCCAGGGTGACCAGGGCGCGGCCGTCGGTCGGGTTCATCTTGTTGGCCAGTTCCAAGCTGTCGATCGCTTCCTCGTTGCGCCCCAGCCCGGCTTGGGCCTGGGCCCGCAGCATCAGGACGTCGAAAGCCTGCTCGTCGGGCAGCCTGGTGGCGTCGAGCTCGGACAGCAGCCCCTGGAAGCGGCCCTGCAGCAGCATGGCGCGGCCCAGGCCGATGGCCACACGCTCGTAGGGCACGCCGAGCCGCTGCGCCTCCTTCAGCTCCTTCTCGGCCTCCTGGGGCTGGCCGAGATCGACGTAGAGGGAGCCCAGCAGCAGCCGCGCCTCGGCGTTCTCGGGGTTCTGCTGCAAGGCGTTCTTGAGATCGATGACGGCCGCCCGCAGGTCGCCGCCCTCGATGTGCCCGCGCGCGTCTTCGAGAAAGGAATTGGATTCCTCGACCGCGGTCGCGGCCTGGGCGGCCGAAGCCACGGCGAGCCCTCCGGTCAAAGCCAAAACGGCCAGAAAGCCGCAGAAGGACTTCATTCGACTCGCCCGCATGCTGTCACCCACGTGTATCCATAGCCAGGCAGCCACCGGCAGGACCGGCTCGCGCTGCGCCCAAGCCTAAGGATATCACCGTCGGTGATCTATCGGGTTGATCAGTCTGGTTAATCCGCGCCCGCTAGACCGGCTGGCGGACCGGGGCGACTCGCGGCAGGCTCAGGCGGCAGCCTTGCCGGCCTTCCGCCGACGGCCGATGGCTGCCAGGCCAAGCAGGCCCGACGCGAGCAGAGCCAGGGACGCGGGCTCCGGCACGCCAACAGGATTGGTCAGCTCGGCGAAGACGTTGTTGAAGTAGAAGCCCTCGCAGTTGCTGCACGCCGGGCTGTTGTTGCGCGCCATGAAGATGACCGACTGGACCGGCACTCCGAAGGGGTGCTGCGCCGCTTGGAAGTTCGTGTAGAACTGCTCCCAGCCGGTGCCGGTGTAGATGAGCCCGCCGTTGAGGAAGTAGTTGACGATATCGTTGTCCGGTCCGTCCACGAAGATGACCTCGATACCGATCGTCGCCACGTCAGCATAACCAAAGGACCCGATAGGGTTACCAACTGTCGGATTGATGAATCCGCCCGCGTTGTTGACATCGAAGGTAAAGATGTCGATGCCGCTGCCGGTGTCGTCGAAGCGCAGGAAACCTTGGCGGCCACCGTTCCCGTTGTCGGGCGACACGGAGATCTTCAGGTTGGTCTGCGTGGCCCCGGTGGCGGATTCGATGTCGAAGGACGTGAAGAAGCGCCTGAAGGTAGCACCCGTCGAGGTCTCGCCTGCGAAAGATCCCGGACTGCCGTTTGTCGGGTCAACCGCTGTATTCGTCGGCACGCCGCCCGGCCGCGGCGCGAAGGTCTGATCGCCGAACGACCCGCTGGTCACCGAGTTGGACAGCCGCAATTTCTTGTCGCCGCCGTCATCCACGATCTCGTCGTCGAAGGGACCGGTGGAGGACCAGCCGCCCTGGCCGTCCACGGAGACGCCCGTGGTAAAGGTCTCGAAGTTCTCGGTGAACTGGATCACGGCATGGGCCGGCACAGTCATAGCCACGGTAGCAAGCCCTGCTACGAGGCCGACGACCCAACGCCCTGAAAAGCAGCGAAACTGCATGGCGATCCCCCCTTTGTTGCCTTCGGCTGGCATGCCGTTGTCAATTTGCATTGACCTCCGGATTTATGGTTAAGCAATTCTTGTGCCAAAGCTGCCCGACCTGAACAGACCATTGAAACCGCAACAGGAATTCAAGCGGGGGCAGTTTCAGCCGGCCTCCGGGCATGCGCGTTTGTAAAGTGTTCTTTACAACCTCTGGGCGGGAAGCGCGCGGAATCTCCCCTGCGCAACGCTGTCAGCAGAGAAGCTCAGTGGAGTTTCAACCGCCTAGCAGGAAGCGGCCGGCTACGTCGGACTGTAAACTTCGTTAACAATTATTTTGGACCTAGATCCTGAGTTGGAGCGCGCGGCGAGGCTCAACCTTGGTCCTATGACACGGCCTTCGGTCGCAGGACGGAGGCCCTCGGGAATCTCGGGAACAGTGTCTGTTTGTGAGCCAATTCGGGCTACGGCGGCCGCGCTCTATGCCCACGCCAGACGCCGACGACCCAGAAGGCCGATGCCGATCGGGCCGACCGGGGAGAGCAGAAACGTCCCCGGTTCGGGCAGCGCCGTGACGAGGCCATTGATGGCGGTCTCGACGACCGACGATCCGCTTTGAAACACCGCAAAGATGAAGGTGTACTCGCCGGGCGTGTTCGGATCGAAAGTGATGAAATTCGATCCGGCCTCTCCCGGGACGAAATCGATGTCGAGCTGACAGGTGAACTGGCCCAGGTTCGCGCCCATGCCGTTGAAGCTGGTGTTGACCGACCATTCGACGTTCCAGATTGGCGTCATCGGCAAGCCCGGCCGAGTGAAGCTGAAACCACCGGGAGCTTGGCCCGCAAGCCGGCCAGACTGTTTACCTAGTCAAGTAGGATGGATGACACCTCTGTTCATTTTTAGCTTTCAAACACTTAGGCTTGGCTCCGGTCGATCGGCCGCCGCCGACTGTTAACTTTCTTTACAATTTCCGGCCCAGCGCACCGATCATTGTAAGGGAAACCGACATCGGCTATCACGGCTAAGCGATGGTCATATGATGAAAGTCAGAGTTCTGTTCAGCGCCACCCTGGGCCGAGATCGGGCAGCGGGCCCTGCCCGACCGGCGTCGAGGGGCCGCCGCCGCGGGCCTGTCGGCGCCTCGCTTTGCTAACGAATTTGCAAGGATCGGCGCGTTAACCTAGACATGATTCTGGCCATACCATAGAATCCAGCGATTCCAGAGGACTAGGGTCAGGACTCGAGGGGAGCTGAATGTCAGGGGCGGTCATGCCGTTTACCTTCACCCAGTGGCGTTGGATCCGGGCGCGCAAGACCCTCGTCGCGCTCTCGCTGTCGTTCGCCGTTCTGCTCTCGGCCGCGGCGCCGGCGGAGGCCAGGCGCTATGCCTCCATCGTGATCGACGCGGTCTCCGGCGAGGTCCTGCACGCCGACAAGGCCGACCGACGGGCCTACCCCGCATCGCTTACCAAGATGATGACCCTCTATCTTCTGTTCGAGGCCGTCGACCAGGGGCGGCTCAAGATGAACCAGAAGTTGCCGGTCAGCCGCCGGGCCGCCGGCATGCCGCCGTCCAAGATCGGCCTGAAGCGGGGGCAGAGCATCCGGGTCCGCGACGCGGTCAAGGCCCTGGTGACCAAGTCGGCCAACGACGTGGCGGTGGTGGTCGCCGAGGCGCTGGGCGGCAGCGAGCAGAAGTTCGCCCGGATCATGACCGAGAAGGCCCGCAAGCTCGGCATGACGCGGACCACCTTCCGCAACGCCTCGGGCCTGCCGAACAACCAGCAGCTCAGCACGGCCCGCGACATGGCGCGCCTGGCCGTGGCCCTGCAGCGCCACTTCCCGCATCACTACCGGGTCTTCTCGACCAAGTCCTTCAGCTACAAGGGGCGCAAGTACAAGAACCACAACAAGCTGCTGACCAACTACAGCGGCACCGACGGCATCAAGACCGGCTACACCCACGCCTCCGGCTTCAACCTGGCCGCCTCGACCCTGCGCGACGGCCGGCGCCTGATCGCCGTGGTGTTCGGCGGCAAGACCGCCAAGTCGCGCGACCGGCACATCCGGGGCCTGCTCGACAAGGGCTTCGCCAAGGTCGCCAAGCGCGGCGTGCCGATGGTCTCCAGGTTGCCGACCCGCAAGCCGCCGCAGGAGCCCGTCAGGGCCGTCGCCCAAGCCGAGGTGCCGGACGAGCGCGACCTGAACCGCGTGATCGAGCAGGTCGCCAGCAAGGGTCGCGCCACCCGGGCCGCCCAGACCGCCCTGCCCGTGACGCCTCAGCCCAAGCCGGCGCTGGCGGAGCCCAAGGCCGTCGTGCGGGCGGCCGCCGCAGCGCGCAACGAGGCACGCAACGAGACGGCGAGCCAAAGCGCCGAGACCCGGCCGACCGCCTCGGCGGCGGCGGCGGCCAAGCCCGTGCAGAGCGCCACGCTGCTGCCGGCCAAGAAAGCCCCTGCTGCGCAAGCGGCGGCCCCGCAAACGGCAGCAAAGCCGAAAGCGACGCAGCAGGCGGCCCCCACCAGCGCCACCCTGCGCGCCGCGCCGAGCGCCGCAACGACCCGCAGCACGGGCACCGCCGGCGCCAACAAGATCGCCAGCCTGTCGCGCCTCGCCGCGCCGAGCCAGGTCAGCCAAGGCTCGACCGAGGGCCTGCCGCGCGGCGTCGGCCGGCTCGGCACGCTGCGTGTGGTCCGCCACGGCGGCGGCGATCCGGCGGCCGTCGCCTGGGGCGTGCAGGTCGGCGCCTTCACCCGCTACGAGACCGCCCAGCACGCCGTCTCCAAGGCGATCAGCAAGATGCCGACCTTCCTGCGCTCGAGTCAGGTGATGATCTCCTCCAGCCCGGGAGTCAGCGGGCCGATCTTTCGCGCCAGGGTTGTCGGCATGACCGAGTCCTCGGCGCGTCTCGCCTGCGGGGCCCTCAAGGCCAAGTCCATGAACTGCGTGGTCGTGCCGCCCAGGCAAGGCTGACCTAGTCGACTGAATCAGACGAGTCGTCTAGGGCCAGAGGCGCTGTGCCGCCTGAACGCCCCGCATAGGTCTTCATGGCCGCTCACGTCTCCCCGTAAGCCACGCTAGTTTGGTACCCGCGAGCCTCGTTCACACGGCACTAGCCGCGTTGAAAAGCGAGACATGCAGGACCTGGAAAACGCCCTCGAGCAGGTCGCGCCCAGCGACCAAAGCGTGGCCACCGAAGAAAGCGTGGCCACCGAAGAAGACGTCGACGGCAGCGCCGCTGTCGTCGCATCCGGGCGGCTGGACCTTACCGCCGCGAACGATTCTGCCCTTGCCGTCGAGAGCGATGCGGCCAGGGCGCGCCTGCAGCGCGACGCCGGCGTCGTCCAGTGGCTGTGGGACGAGACGGCGCAGCGCTTCCTGAGCGGCCTGGCGGAGCGCGCCGCCTTGCTCGGACTCACCGAAGAGGCCTACGTGAAGCGTTGTGCCACGCCGGACGCCTGGCTCAGCGCGATCCATCCCCGGGACCGCGAGCACTACGCCGAGCGCTACGCGCGCGGCCTGAGCTCACGCCAGCATTTCCAGATCGAGTTCCGCGAGGAGACCGCCAGCGGCGCCTACCGCCATTTCCGCGAGTACGGACAGGCCTTCGAGAGCGATGCCGGCGACCGGCTTCTGGTCGCCGGGATGACTGCGGACATCACCGAGCACAGGCTGATCGAGGCGCGCGTCGCCGAGAGCGAAGCCCTGCTGCGTCAGGCCGCCGACATGGCGCAGCTCGGCCATTGGGTCTGGGACGAAGTGCAGAATCGCTGCATCTTCTGCTCGGAGACCCTGGCCGAGATGTTCGGCGTGACGCCGGAAGTCTATCTCGAGAAGTACGCCACGCTCGAGAGCCTGCTGGAGCTGATCCATCCCGGAGACCGGGAGCGCTGCGCCCGCATCATGGCGGAGGCCAGCGAGAACGCCACGGGCTACGACATCGAATACCGCGAGCGCATGCCGGACGGCGGCTATCGCTACCTTCGGGAGCGGGGCGAGCCGGTGCTCGATGCCGACGGCCAGGTCCTGAACTTCGTCGGCACGCTGCAGGACATCACGCACTACAAGGAGACCGAGGCGCTGCTGCGGCGCGCCCGCGACGACCTGCAAGCCGGGATACTGCGGCGCACGGAGCAGCTCAAGGAGAGCAACGCCGAGCTGCGCCGGGAGATCGTCGAGCGCCAGCAGGCCGAACGGGCGCTCCGCCAAAGCCACGACAGGCTGCGGCTGATCGCCGACAACCTGCCCGCCTTGGTCATGTACGTCGACCGCGACGCCCGCTACCGCTTCATCAACTCGACCGGGGCCCGCTGGCACAACCGGCCGGAAAGCGAGATGCTCGGCAAGAGAATCCCGGAGATCAACGAGGCCATCTATCGGCGCATGAAGCCGAAGATCGACGCCGTGCTGTCCGGCGAGACCTTGACCTTCGAGAGTCGGCTGACCTACGCCGACGGACAGACGCGCGACATCAAGGCGGCCTACGTGCCCCACCGCGACGACAGCGGCACGGTCTGCGGTTTCTTCGTCCTGGTCGAGGACATCACCAAGGACAAGTGCACCGAACGGGCGATGCTCAACGCCCAGAAGATGGAGGCCGTGGGCCAGCTCAGCGGCGGTGCGGCCCACGACTTCAACAATCTGCTCGAAGTCATACTCGGCAATGCCGAGCTGCTCGCCCAGGCGCCGGAGGACGGCGGCGAGCTGCTCGCCGGGATCCAGCGCGCCGGCCGCTTGGCCAAGGACCTGACCCAGAGGCTGCTCGCCTTCTCGCGCCAGCAGCCGCTGGAGCCGCGGGCCTTCGACCTTGCCGAGCTGATCGGCAACACGGACCAGCTCTTGACGCGCACGCTCGGCGCCAAGATCACCATCGTCCGCCGCGCGCCGGCGGATCTCTGGCCGGTCATGGCCGACCCGGGCCAGGTCGAGAATGCCCTGCTCAACCTCGCCCTCAACGCGCGCGACGCCATGCCGCGGGGCGGCCGCCTGACCATCGAGGCCGCCAACGCGAAGCCGGACGACAAGAGCCTCGCCGACGTCCCCGGGCTGCGCGGCGGCGCCTTCGTGGTCCTCACGGTCAGCGACGACGGCGAGGGCATGAGCGACGAGGTGCTGGCGCGGGCGGCCGAGCCCTTCTTCACCACCAAGGGCCTCGGCGAGGGCACGGGCCTGGGCCTGTCGATGGTCTACGGCTTTGCGGAGCAATCGGGCGGACACTTGTCCTTGTCGAGCCGGCCGGGCCTCGGCACCAGCGTGCGGCTCTACCTGCCGCGCGCCGTGGGCGAAGCGGCCTCCGGCGTGGCGCGCAAGGAGCTCGACATCCCGGCGGGCCGCGGCGAGTCGATCCTACTGGTCGAAGACGATGCGGAAGTGCGCGACCTGCTGGTGCGCATGCTCGAAGGTCTCGGCTACCGGGTGACGGCGGTCGGCGATGCCGCGGCCGCGCTCGAGGACCTGCAAGGCGGGCACGAGGTCGACGTGCTGCTGTCCGACGTCGTGCTGCCGGGTGAGCTGGACGGCACCGCGCTCGCCCGGCGCATCCGCCGGTCCAACCCGGCCACCCGGCTGATCTTCATGACCGGCTATTCGCCGATGGCGGCGGGCGTGAACGGCATCGACGTCGCCGGCGCCCAGCTCCTGCGCAAGCCCTTCTCGAAGATGGACCTGGCCCTCAAGCTCAGCGAAGTGCTGATCGCCAGCCCGCTGCCCAAGGGGAAACGAACCGCCCCCTCACCCGGCTCCGGCTAAGCTCAGCCTTCGGCTTCGCTAAGCCACCACGGCCCTCTCCCCCCGTCGGGGAAGAGGGATGCGCAGGCTTGGTGAGGCGCAGCCGAGCCTAGCCGGAGCCGGGTGAGGGGGCGGTTCGTTTCCATCTCGAAAGCTGCCGCGGCGATTGCCGGAGCG
>JANQLT010000166.1 GCA_028280455.1 Kiloniellales bacterium | reverse complement strand
GCCCCCTCACCCGGCTCCGGCTAAGCTCAGCCTTCGGCTTCGCTAAGCCTCCACGGCCCTCTCCCCCGACGGGGGAGAGGGATGCGCAGGCTTGGTGAGGCGCAGCCGAGCTTAGCCGGAGCCGGGTGAGGGGGCGGTTCGTTTCGATGTCGACGGCTGCACCGAACGAACGGACCGCCGGCCGGCACGACACTCCCTAGCCCGCTTCCGCGTCCGGCTCGACCGGCACGCCCGGATTCTGCTTCGAGGTCCGGATCACCTGGATCGTCTGCACCGTCGCGACATGCTCGACGGCGGTCAGGCGCGTGGTCAGGTCGTTCTCGTGCGCGGTGTTGCGGGCCACGACCTTGAGCACGAAGTCGCTCGGTCCCCGGGCCATGTGGCACTCGCGGACCTCGGGCCACTCGGCCATGGCCTGCTCGAAAGCGCTGAGCACGGCCTCGGACTGGCTGTCGAGGCCGACCAGGGCGATGAACATGACCTCGAAGCCGAGCCGCTCGGGGTCCAGGTCCGCGTGGTAGCCGCGGATGTAGCCGGCCTTCTCCAGGGCCCGCACCCGCCGCAGGCAAGGCGGCGCCGAAATGCCGGCGCGCTTGGCCAACTCGACGTTGGTCATGCGGCCTTCGGCCTGCAGATCCCGCAGGATCCGGTAGTCGATCCGGTCGAGCTTCACCCGGCGCATGTCTGGCCTCCCCGCGGTGGATTTCTTGTCGCGGCCTCCACCGTCGCGCAAGGATATTACTCAGGGAGCCCTGCCAGGCCAAGGCGCCGGGGCGGGACTTGATCGGGATATGTCGCCGGCCGGCCGGCTCGCGGTCAGCGACGCGCTCTCCTTGTCTCCGGCGCCCGCGGCGGCGATAGTCCGCCGCCATGGCGGATCTCTCCAAGCTCTCCTGCTGGGTCGTCAGCGACGGCCGGGTCGGCATCGAAATCCAGGCGGCCGGCCTGGCCCGGGCGATCGGCCTCGATCCGGTGATCAAGCAGCTCAAGGCCCGCTCGCCCTGGGGCCTGATGCCGCCGCGCCTCTGGCTCGATCCCCTGAAGCACCTGCACCCGGCGGGCGACGCCCTGGCGCCGCCCTGGCCCGACGTCCTGGTCGGCTGCGGCCGCCTGGCGGTGGCGCCGAGCACCGCCGTGCGCCGCGCCGCCGCCGGCAAGACCTTCACCGTGCAGATCCAGGCGCCCAAGGTGCCGCTGGACCGCTTCGACCTGGTGGTGGTGCCGCGCCACGACCGGATCGCCGGCGGCAACGTCATCAACACCCTGGGCTCGATGCACGACTTCGACCCCAAGGCCATCGCCGAGGCGGCCAGCCGCCTGCCGGCCGCCTACGAGGCCCTGCCCCGGCCGCGGGTCGCGGTCATGCTCGGCGGCCGCAGCCGGGTCCACAGGATCCGCCTGGAGGACGCCCGGCGCCTGGCCGGCCACCTCAAGGCCTGGGCCCGCGACCAGGGCGCCGGGCTGATGGTCACGGCCTCGCGGCGCACCGAGCGCGAGACCCTGGCGATGCTCCGCCAGGAGCTGGCCGGCTGGTCCGCGGTCTTCTGGACCGGCGGCGACGGCAACCCCTATCACGGCCTGCTCGGCCTGGCCGACCGCTTCGTGGTCACCGCGGACTCCGTCAACATGGTGACCGAGGCCGCCTCGACCGGCCGGCCGATCAACATCGCCCCGGTCACCGGCGGCACGCGCAAGTTCACCCGCTTCCACGACGCCATGGCCGAGGCCGGCATCACCCGGCCCCTGGGCGACACGATCGAAAACTGGGACTACGTGCCCCTGCGCGAGACCGCCCGGGTGGCCGCCGAGATCCGCCAGAGATTGGCGGCGCACGCGCCGCAAGGCACGGCCGAGGCCGCGCCGGCGCCTGCCGAGGAAGCGCGGTCAAGCAGCGTTGATCTGAGCCGTCGGGCGAGCTAAGCCTAGGTTAAAGCACGCTCTCGGGCGCAACCGGGGCGACCCTTCCGAACGGCACCCGATTCCAAAGGGCACCGGGCCCATGACCCTCGCGATCAGCACCTTCGACAACAAGCGCGGCGGCAACACCTTCTTCAAGGCCGCCGGCCACCCCTTGGCGGCGCGGGCCATGCCGGCGCTGCTGGCCGAGCTGGCGGCGGCCGGCCCGGTGGCGGTCTACGACCCGCTCGACTGCGCCGAGGACCTGGCGGCGCTCTACGACCTCTCCGGCCTGGAGATCGAGGGCGTCTACGTCCAGGACCTCGACCACCTGGGCCGCAGCAAGCTCGGCCAGCCGACCCGGCCGGTGACCGATCTCGCCGGCGCCAAGGCGGCCAGCGTCTGGATCCTCTGTTTCGACGACGAGCGGCCGCGCGAGCACGTCGCGCACCTGGTGCCCGAGGGCGCCCGGGTCGAGAGCCTGGTGCCCCTGCGCCTGCCCGCCGACATGCTGTCCGACGAGCGCGACTATCTGGCCAAGGTCAACTTCGCCACCAACTTCGCCTTCTTCCGCGACGGCGACGGCCACCACAGCCGGGTCGCCACGGCGGACTACTGGTCGGGCTACGGCGCCGAGGTGCCCTTCCTCTGGCTCTGCCTGTTCGACCAGGCGGGCCAGGTCATCGCCGAATGGCGCGAGACCTGGGAGGCCGCGGGCGGCGCGATCGCCGTCGACAGCGCCGAGGTGCGCAAGCGCTTCGGCCTCGAGGCCTTCACCGGCCAGCTCTTCCTGCATGCCTGCGGCATCGCCGGCCACGACGTCTTCAAGTACGCCCTCGACACCTACGGCGACGATCCGGCCGTGCTGTCCTGCACCCACGACGCCAACGCCTGGCCGGCCGACTTCTACGCCGGCCTGCCGGCGCCGCGCGCCGACGAGACGGTGCTGCTCTGGGTCCAGAACAGCCATCCCGCGCCGATCCCCGGCGGCGCCGTCGGCCTCAACCCGATGGGCCGGGACGAGGCCGTGGCGTGGCTGCCGGAGCCCCTGCCGGCCTTCGCCAGCACGGCGATCGACAGCCGCAAGCTGCTGCCCGACGCGGCCTGGCCGCAGCAGATCGAGGTCCAGGCCGGCAAGCACATGGTGCGGCCGCGCTACGAGGTGCTGAAGGACAACGGCCGGCGGCGGATCGCCCACGTCAACGTCGAGCGCACGGACCTCAAGCCCGACCCGCGGATCGCCGAGATCGCCAACCTGATGGGCAAGGTCTACATCCTGCCGGCGCCGCTCCTCTCGCCGGCGCGCTTCCGGACCAGCCTGCTGCCGACCCCCATGGCGCGCGGCCAGGCCAACCTGCCCCTGTCGGTCCTGGTCTACGACGCGGCAGGCCGCGAGCTCGCCACGCGCCGCCTCGGCAAGCTGCCGCGCGGCCACGAGACCGCGCTCGACCTGGCCGAGCTGCTCGGCGAGGGCGTCAGCCTGGCGAACGGCGCGGAGCAGGACTGGGGCCACGTCGAGCTGGTCTACGACTTCTCCGAAGGCGGCGAGGGCGACGGCTGGCTGCACGCCATCTTCCGCTACGAGGACCAGGTCTCCGGCCATAGCGCCGAGACCAGCTTCGGCTCGCACATCTTCAACACGGTGCTGACCTACAAGAACGAGCCGCAGTCCTACGCCGGCCGGCCGCCCGGCCTCTCGACCCGGCTGTTCCTGCGCCTCGGGCCGCCGCCGCTGGAGGCCTTCTGCCACCTGATCTACCCGGCCTCGACCCCCTGGCATGAGGCCAGCGAGACCAAGCTGGTGCTGCACGACAGCAAGGGCGGCGAGGTCGCCAGCCGCGACGTCGCGATCCCCTGCGGCGGCTCGCTGCTGTGGCGCCCCTCGGAGACCTTCGGAGCCGAGGAGATGGCCGCGGCGGCGGGCGGCTACGTGATCATCCGCGACACCACCTGCCGGCTGTTCGGCTACCACGGCCTGGCCAACGGCGAGAGCGCCTTCAGCCTCGACCACATGTTCGGCTTCTAGGGCGTACCCTGCTTGCGCGGAATCGGCAGCGTTCCGCGCGTCCGGTGCGGCCGCCCTCGACATCGAAACGAACCGCCCCCTCACCCGGCTCCGGCTAAGCTCAGCCTTCGGCTTCGCTAAGCCTCCACGCCCTCTCCCCCGACGGGGGAGAGGGATGCGCAGG
>JANQLT010000139.1 GCA_028280455.1 Kiloniellales bacterium | reverse complement strand
GGGCCCGTAGCTCAGTTGGTAGAGCAACTGACTTTTAATCAGTGGGTCGCAGGTTCGAATCCTGCCGGGCTCACCAAATCATCAAGAAACGCAAGGGGCTAGGTTCATCGTCTATGCACGCATCTTTCAGTCGTTCAACCGTGCCAACAGGGCACTCGCAGCCGCCTCATTGGTGGCCTCGGTGGTTTCAAATGGGGCTGAGTGGGAAGATAGGCGAAGCGCGTTGGCGGGCCTTTCTGGAGCAGGAATGCGGCGGCATCCGATGTTGAAGGCCAGCCCTTCTATCGACTAGGAGTTCTGTCTTTGCTTCTCAGATCGACTGCCGAGCCGGGCGTCGTTAGAGATCAAGGCGGATCCTGACAGAGCAGGCTATTTCTGCACGTAGCCGGCTTCCGGATTGTTGGGGTTCGCTGGGCGCCAGCCACTGTCGGTAAGAATCTGTCTAACCTCAGGAGATTCTGGATAGACAGTCAGTCGGTTCTTTACAATTCGGCCTCGAACAAAGAACTGAGCCACGAAATGCCGTGCTCTATCGTCTCGAGCCGACTCTGAGGCTAACCACAAGAGTGGTATATCTGGTGACTCACCGATCATTAGCCGAAATGCAACTAAAATATCAGAGCCCGTATTCGTAATTCTCTCTTCAGCGTCATCAAGGTCATGCTTGATCTCATCCTGTTCTCTCAGGATTCTCTGCGCTAATATTTCTATATTGTTGACTGTTACTCGGGTATCCGACACCTCCGCAATGATCTGGTCAAGCCTATGACTTGATGCGTCTATCCGACTAGCATCACCAGTGCGATAGGTGGCCATCTCATGTCGAGTCGCTTCCAGAGATGAAGCAACACCGCCAATCTGCTGCCACAGAACGCCACCCACCAAAAGCGTTAGTATCCCAACTCCGAGGCCCGTCCAGACGGACGCCTTTCCATCACTCATGGATATCTGCCCCAGAATTCCACGCCACCTGGCCAACCCGCGCGTATAGGAGCACCATTTTGGCGAGAGTTCAACAGTGAGTTGACCGTCGGACACCTTGCTCCTCGGCTAGTAGTCGTGGCAGGCTGCCTCTATCAAACGGCACAACCGTCTACAAATGGTTAAGTGGTGATTTTGCCTCGATTCTCACGCAATTCCTCTTCAATTCTCAGAGATAGTTTTTCTCTCGCCATCGTTGACACAGCTTCTGTTGCAAGAAAGTGACTTTCTTAGGGTTCCCTGTAACTCATGGCTCCCCATTCCCATCGACCTTCGCAGTTAGGATTCTCCATAGGAGAGCCCCGCCAATCTGGTGGGCCTCACGGGTATCACTGCAGCCGAAGGAACAACGCCTTGAACACAGGCGGGCCAGCTCACAGGCACTATCGATTCAACGCGAAGCTCGCTGTGGGATTCTAGCCTTACGGCCCATCGATGCTCATTGTCCTCTTTCAGCTCTCAACCCAACTGACGGTATTCTCCTCATGCTCCAAATCCTAACCTTCCAACTCGAAGCTCGCGAGCGCATCGTTGGGATTGTCCGCTACTCTCATGACGACGAACCGCTTTTCTTCACCCTGATCAGGTCGGAATGCTCCGTGATCCATCGCACGTCCGTTAGCTCCTCGGTGTTGCGATCAGATGCGAAGTAGCTCTGTCCGGTCGCGTAAACGGCTGGGTTCAATTCAGCGCAATGCGCGGCGGTCGCGACCCCGCACCGGCAACTGCCATAACAAAGCCGATTTGGATCTATGCGATACGGCCTGGCGCTGCCATGCTCTCTCAAGGAGGAGGGCATGGCTGCCTCGCGCCGACGGTGGGGGTCCGGCATCATGGCGACGTCCGACATCGTTCTCGCGATCCGCATAGAGCATCGCAACTTCGCGCGGCTCCTGGACATCCTGGAGCAGCAGGCGCAAGGGCTGGAGCGCGAGGGCCGGCTCGATCAGGACCTGGTCGGGGCCGTGCTGGACTACTTCGTCGGCTACGCCGACCAGTGCCACCACCCCAAGGAGGATCTGGTCTATCGAAAGCTCAGGGCGCTGCAGGAGGACGCCGAGGCGGAGCAGGGCGACCTGCTCGAGGAGCACGAGGAACTGGAACGGGTCACCGGCCGCCTGGCCGATCTGGTCCGCGAGACCCGCGGGCAGGCATCGCCGGCCGACGATCGGCTGGCCACGGCCATGCGCCGCTTCCTCGGCTTCTATCGCGACCACATGGGCAAGGAGGAATCGCAGCTCCTGCCCGCCGCCGAGCGCCTGCTGACGGCGAACGACTGGAAGTCGATCGAGTTCGACCTCTTCGACAAGCCGGATCCGGTCTTCGACCCGGCGGCCGAGCAGAACAACCAAGCGCTGATGACCCGTATCCTGGCGATGAGCGGCGGACGGGACGCGCGGAGCCCGACCGCGTCCGCGGGCGGCGGCGGCGGCGGGCTTGGCGAGGCCGCGTCCCTCGCGCAGTTCAACGACGCAATGGCCGAGCACGGCCTCGGCGCACGCCTGTCCCGGGCAGCGGAGGGCGGCTACCGATTGGCCGCCCCGGAGGGGACCTTGGTGACCATCCCTGAGCTCGGCGAAGCCGAGGCCGTGCGCTGCGCCATCTACTTTCTGAAAGGGCAGGGCAGCTTGCCGTGACGGCGCGCCTGAGAGCCGCCCTGGCAGCCGCCCCGGCCGCCGCGCTGACCCTGCTGCTCGGCGCCTGCGCCACCGCGCCCGGGCCGCCGCCGATCGAGTCCGGTCTGGTCGGCAGCTATCACTTCACCCTCGAGGGCCAGGGCTACACGATCCACAGGCTCGAGCCGGGCGAAAACCGCTTCGCCCTGCGCACGGCCGACGGCCGGCCCGGCGTGCGGCGGCAGATGGCGCGGGTGGTGCGTCTGGCCTCCGGCTGCCAGTCGCTGTCCTTGCGCGAGACGGAGCCGGACTGGCGGGCGGCCGAGGCGACCGGCGCGATCTGCACCAAGGGCCAGAAGCGCTTTCGCAGCAGCCGCTAGGCGCGGCCGGATTTCCCGGCTGCCTCTATGGCCGGCCGCTTCAGGACGAATTTGACTAATTGTTCAACAATGACTAGATAGTCATGATTGAGGCCTGTTGATAAGTTTCAAGCCGGTTTTCGCCCGGCCCATGGAGGATCGAATGGTCGCCGTTCGGAAGTTCGACGAGCAGGAGGTGCTGCAGAAGATCATGGAGGCCTTCTGGCGGGAGGGCTATCGGGCGACCTCCATCGACGACATCGTCGCCGCCACCGGCTTGAAGCGCGGCAGCCTCTACGGCGCCTTCGGCGACAAGGAGGCCATGTTCCTCCAGGCCTATCGGCGCTACGGCGAGCAGGTCGAGGCCCGGCTCCTGGCGACGCTCGAGGCCCCCGACCTGAGGGCCGCGCTGCAGGCCTTGTTCGACAGGGTGATCGTCGCCCTGGAGGATCCGACCAGCCCGCCCGGCTGCCTGGTCGCCAACGGCATGAGCGAGGCCGCCGGCGCGGGCGCGGCGATCGAGGCGGCGGCGAAGGCCTCCTTCGCCCGCGCGGAATCGGCCTTCTACGAGCGGCTGCTCAGGGGCCAGGCCGAAGGCGAGATCGCGGCCGGCAAGGATCTGCGGGCCCTCGCCCGCTTCCTGACGGCGACCCTGCGCGGCATGGCGCTGGTCCATCGCCTGAACGGCGATCGCAAGACCGTCGAGGATATCGCCAAGACCGCACTCGAGCGGATCGACTGACGACGGCGAGTTCTCCACAGGCGCCCCGCGACTCGGCACCTCGACCCGGCGCCGCGCGTCAGGCCTTGGTCCAGACCGCCAGCTCGTTGCCGGAGGGATCGGCAAAATGGAAGCGCCGGCCGCCGGGGAAGTCGTGGCGCTCCAGGGTCGTCCCGCCGGCGCCGGTGACCGCCGCTTCGGCCGCCTCCAGGTCCTCGGCATAGAGGATGATCAGCGCGCCGCCGCGCGGCGCCGGCGCCTCGGCCTTGCGGAAGCCGCCTTCCAGGCCGGCGTTCGAGAAGGCGACGTAGTCCTCGCCCCAAGGCTCGAAGGTCCAGTCGAAGGCGGCCCCGTAGAAGGCCTCCATGGCCGCGAAGTCCGTCGCCGGCAGCTCGACGTAGTCGATGTGCATCGCGCCTCGCGCTTTCGGGTTTCCATATGTTCGTGTTTTGTTCGATGTTAAGGCTTGTCCGGCGAGGGCGCAAGGGCGGGCGATCCGCGCGCCGTCCGCGAGGGCTCAGGGCGGCGGCCGGCTGACCATCGGCTGAAGCGGCCGATATGCCATGGTCAGGCCGTGGGCCCCAACCTGGCCCGCGAGCAAGACAAGAGGGGAGGACCTTGAGCATGGCAGGCTCCACCGCATCCGCTGTCCGCTTCGCATCGGCGCTGCTCGCGCTCTCCCTGCTGGCCGGCGCCGCCGAAGGCCTGGCCGCCGAGCGGCAGGACGCGCAACGGAGCGACGCGCTGCAGTCCCTGGCCGCCCGAACCCACGGCGCCGCCGGCTCCTTGTCCCGCAAGCTGAGCGGCCCGCTCGGCAAGCTGAAGCGGCTGCCGGGCAAGCAGGCCGACCGGGCCGTCGCCGGCGAGATGGACCGGCTGGTCCGGCTCTGGGAGGAGCGGGCCAGGCGGCTTTCCAAGATCGAAAGCGATCTCGGCAAGCTCGCCAACAACCCGCCCAAGGACGACAAGCGCTTCGAGGAGGATCTCTCGGAGGTCTGCGAGACGACCGAGACGGTGATCATGGACAACGACTACAAGGGACCGGGCAGCGAGTACTTCGACAAGCCGGACAACAACGATCCGAACCCGGCCTATTTCCTGGCGCTCATCGCCGAGCTGGAGCTGCACTGGGGCGGCGGCTCCGTCGAGTGCCTGAAGGCGTTCCAGGAGGCGCTGAAGCAATAGGCTTCGTGAGACCCGCTAGAGCGTTTTGCGATCGGACGGCACCGGGCCGCTCCCCCTCCCGGCCCCCCACGGCAGTATCCTATTGGGTGGCCGGGAGGGGGAGCGGCCCGGTGCCGTGATTCCGCGTCAGCGGAATACGCGCTAGCGCTGCGTAGGCTCCGGCGCGGGCCTAAGTCCACGCACCACGATCCCCTATCCGGGTTTACCCGTCCAATACGTCAAGTTGTATTTTCTTTACAGTTATGACTACTATTGGCGCTGGCCTAGGCTGCGCGCTGTCTCCGGACATTGAGAATTCGACAAGACCCTCTACTGAAACCGGCACATCGATCAATCTTGATTGCAAAAAGCACTTGGAATGGAGGAGTAAAATCAGCGTTTCTTTTGAGTATAATTACGTTTGATTTACAACGGAGAGAGGAATCATGGACGTCTCTCAATTCGAGCTCATCTTCAAGCCGCAGTCTCCAGCGGCGCCGACCGGAACGGCAGCGGTCGACCGGGTTCTCCAGGGCTATTTCCTGGAGATTACCAACCTGGAGGACCAGGAGTATCGCTTTCTTGTCGAGTTCATCGCACCGCCGCCACAGCCCGGGACCCCTGACGCGGCAACGCGCACGCTCTCCGGCAACACCCTCGTCTTCGTCGATGTGCCCTCGGCCGACAACCAGCAGGGCGTGCTGACCGGCCCACCGACAGCGACAGTGTTTCGCCCGTCAACCGGCTTGGTTCGAATTCCCGCCCAGGCGACGGCGCTGGTCGCCGTTCTGCCGAGCGCATTCGGCCCGGTTCCGGGCGACCCCACGCCCTTGACGCAGCCGAACTTCGAGGTGCGCGGCTACGTGCGCCTTCGCCTGCCTCCCGTTTTCGACTTCGGTCCCCCATTCACAATCAAATTCAAACCCCAAAGCAGCGATCCGGTACGGGTGATGACCACGCCTCAGAACCGGACGACCTTCTTCGCGGCCGACGGGACTATAGAAGACCAGACTCAAGCCAGTCTTCCGCTCTGTTCCGGTGATGCCTGCGGCAAAGTCGTGCCCGAGTTCGCGCTCTTCCCTCTCTCGCCGCCTTTCGAGTTGGCGAGCTTGGACGGGCCGATCGCCGGCCTGATCGAGCAGGGCACCCCGCCGAACTTCGGCGAGGCTCTCGCCACGCTGTTGGCGGCAATCGAAGCAAGCGCCGCAGACCTGGATGCATTCAACATGGCACTATCGAACTCGGGCATCGACTTCAAGGTGGTACCGGCCTAGACGTCGGTGAAGGCCGGTCCGGGCGCCGAAAGAGATTTGCCGCGTAGGCTTTAGCCTCCTCCCGCCGCTCCTCCCTTGATCCTGGCCGGCGACCCTCGGTCGCCGGCCCTTTTTCGCCCGGCTCCGGCGGCATCCCGCGGCCTGGGCGCGAACAAGCCTGTCGGGACTACGGTTAATTTAGTTAATATTGCAGGATTTTGATCGAGCATTTCCCAATTTTGAATCGACTGACCTTAACCTTAGTCATCTTCAATTAACCTTAAGAACTGGAATTATCAGTTTCTTAAGATCGTCTCCCCTGCTACACTGATCACGAGAATGTGAGCAAGTCGCGGGTCCAACGCGGCGTCTCTCACAGGGAGATCGGCGATGTCAGACCCTTTCGAGTTCCGCTCGATCGACGGTAGCGGGAACAACCTGACCGAGGACCTCTGGGGCAGCGCCGGCTCGCTGTTCCTGCGCAATGTGCAGGCGAGCTATGGCGACGGCGTCTCCAGCCTGGCCGGCGGCGACCGGCCGAGCCCGCGCGCGGTCAGCAATGCCGTCATGGCGCAGGACGAGGACATGCCGAGCGCCGTCGGCACCAGCGACCTCTTCTGGGTCTGGGGCCAGTTCCTCGACCACGACATCGACCTGACGAAAGGGCCCGAAGCCGGACAAGAGGAGCCGGCGAACATCCCCGTGCCGACGGGCGATCCCTTCTTCGATCCCTTCAGCACCGGCACGCAGGAGATCGGATTCACCCGCTCCGGTTTCGACCCCTCGACCGGCACCGGCGCGGACAACCCGCGCGAGCAGGTCAACGAGATCACCTCGTTCATCGACGCCTCGATGATCTACGGCTCCGACCCCGCGACGGCCGCCTCCTTGCGCGCGCAGGACGGCAGGCTCGCGACCAGCGACGGCGACATGCTGCCCCTCGACGGCGGCCACTTCATCGCCGGCGACGTGCGCGCCAACGAGAACGTCGCGCTGACCTCGATGCACACCATCTTCATGCGCGAGCACAACCGCCTGGTCGACGAGCTCGCCGAGGAGCATCCGGACTACGACGACGAGCGGCTCTACCAGGAAGCCAAGGCCCTGGTCGAAGCCAAGATCCAGGTCATCACCTACAACGAGTTCCTGCCGCTGCTGCTCGGCGAGACCGCGCTCGGCGACTACGAGGGCTACAAGGCCGACGTCGACCCCTCGATCGCCAACATCTTCGCCACCGCCGCCTTCCGGGTCGGCCACACCATGCTCTCCTCGACCATCAAGCGGGTCGACGAGAAGGGCGACGAGGATCCCTTCGGCCACCTGGCGCTGCGCGACGCCTTCTTCCGGCCGGACAAGCTGCTGACCGAGGGCGGCACGGACCCGATCCTGCGCGGCCTGGCGACCAACGTCTCGCAGGAGATCGACACCCGGCTGGTCGACGACGTCCGCAACTTCCTCTTCGGCCCGCCGGGCGCCGGCGGCTTCGACCTCGGCTCGCTGAACATCCAGCGCGGCCGCGATCACGGCCTGCCGAGCTACAACGAGGCCCGCGTCGCCTACGGCCTCGACCCGGTCACCGACTTCGACGAGATCACCTCGGACAGCGAGATCGCCGACAGCCTGGAAGCGGTCTACGGCACGCTCGACAAGGTCGACGTCTTCGTCGGCGGCCTGGCGGAGGACGAAGTCCCCGGCGCGCTGGTCGGCGAGCTGTTCCACGCCGTCCTGCTCGACCAGTTCACCCGCCTGCGCGACGGCGACCGCTTCTGGTACGAGGACCGCTTCGAGGGCGAGACGCTCGAGGAACTGCAGAACACCAAGCTCGCCGACATCATCCTGGCCAACACCGAGATCGAGGCGATCCAGGACCAGGTGATGCTGGCCTACAACCGCATCGGCGGCACCCACGGCAACGACACCATGAACGGCACCTGGGACCGCGACCTGATGCTCGGCGGCGACGGCCACGACCGGCTCAAGGGCAAGGAGAACGACGACCAGATCCACGGTGGCGCCGGCAACGACAAGGCCTACGGCGGCGACGGCAACGACAAGCTGCTCGGCGAGGAAGGCCGCGACAAGCTCTACGGCGGCGACGGCGACGATTGGCTGCTCGGCGGCGAGGACCGCGACATGCTCAAGGGCGGCCGCGGCAACGACAAGCTCGAGGGCGGCGACGACCGGGATCACCTCTACGGCGGCGGCGGCGACGACACCATGATGGGCGACGCGGGCCGCGACCGCCTGAACGGCGGCCGGGGCAACGACGACATCGACGGCGGCTGGGACCGCGACGTGATCAAGGCCGGCCGCGGCGACGACGTGGTCCGCGGCGGCGAGGACCGCGACAGGATCTCCACGGGCCGCGGCGCCGACGAGGTGGTCTACGAGTCGGTCCTCGACTTCGGCGACCTGATCACGGACTTCGATCCGCGCTACGACATCCTCGACCTGCGGCCGATCTCGGCGGACGCCGACGTCGAGATCTCCTTCTCCCAGCGCGGCTACAAGGCGCAGGTCTTCGCCGAAGTCGACGGCGCCCGCGAGCAGCTCGTCGCCGAGCTGCGATGGGTCCACGAGTCCGAGCTCTCGGCCGGCTCCGACCCCGGCAACAACATCCTGGTCTGAGGCAAGAAGCCGGCCCGGCGATCACGCGCCCGGGTCACGCCTCCGACGTCACGCCCCCTGGTCACGCAGGGCCTTGCGGGCGCCGGCGAAGATCAGGCCGTAGATGCTCGCCGCCACCACCAGCAGCGCGATCACCTGGTAGGCCTGCACCGTCTCGTCGAGAAACAGGATGGCCAGGACCATGGTCAAGGCCGGCCAGGGCGCGGTGATCGAGCTGGCCGTCGAGACGTCGATGCTGCGCACCGCGTAGAACCAGAAGATCAGCTCCAGGTAATAGACCAGGCCCATGGCCAGGGCGAAGACCTGGAAGCGCGGCCGGCCGGCATCCTCCAGCAGCGCCCCTGGGCCGGCCGTCGCCAGCAGGACCAGGCCGAGGAAGATCGACGAGACCAGGACGCGGAAGAAGGTGACTTGCGCCGGCGTGATCGGCGTGCGGTCGAGCACCTCCTTGATGATCACGTGCGCCACGCTCCAGAGGAACGGCACGCCGAGCGCCACCAGGAACCAGACGGAGAAGCCCTCGACCCGCCAGGTCCCGCCGGTCGCCAGGTAGCCGAGCGCGCCCAGCAGCAGGACGGTGAAGCACAGCTCCAGGTGTGTCTTGCGGCGGCCGAGGAAGAGGCTCTCCCAGAGGATCGCGAAGAGCGGGTAGGCCTGGATCGCGATCGCCGCGCTGACCGCGCCCGCCTTCTCGAAGCCCAGCACGTAGACGTAGGTCGAGAGGCCGAAGATCGCGCCGGTCAGCAGGATGATGCCGATGGTCCGGCGCTTCTGCTGCCGGCCGAGGTGGGCGGCGAAGATGCCCTTGTCCGGTGACGCCAGCTCCCGGAACAGCAGGGGCAACGAGCAGAGAAGCTGCCAGAGCGACAGGAAGAAGGCGAAGCTCAGGGCCTCGAAGGCCGGCGGCCGGCTGTTGGAGATGATCGGCAGCACGCCGAGGATCCCGAGACAGATGAAGGCATAGCCGAGGCCGAGATTGCGGGTACCGCGCGCCATGGTCCGCCGCTCCGTGAGATGAGCAATTTGCATTGATTGCCTTGACTCAGAGTGACAAGCAATCGATACATTGTTCTCATGACAATATGGCAGCCGAGCCTGGCCGCGCGCCGCGGCCCGAAGTTCCGGCAGATCGCCGACGCCATCGGCGAGAGCGTCGCCAGCGGGCAGCTCGCGCGCGGCGCCCGCCTGCCGCCGCAACGGGACTTGGCCCACGCCCTGGGCGTGTCCCTCAACACCGTGACCCGGGCCTATGCCGACGCGACCGCGCGCGGCTTCGTGGCCGGCGAGGTCGGCCGCGGCACCTACGTCCGCGCGCCCGGCCCGCTGCCGAGCCCGACCCCGCCGGCGAGCCTGGCGCGCCCGGCCTCCGGGCCGATCGATTTCTCGCTCAACCTGCCGGCCTGCGGTCCGGCGGCCGAGCGCCTGTCGGAGACCCTGCTGGCCCTGTCCGGCACCGAGGGACTCGCCGGCTTTCTCGACCACCAGAGCGCGGGCGCGGCGCCGCGCCACGCCGCCGCGGGGGCGGCCTGGCTGGCCCGGCTCGGCCTCGAGGCCGGGGCCGAGGACATCGTGCTGACCACCGGCGCGCAGCAGGGACTGCTGGTGGCGCTGATGGCGACCACCCGCCCGGGCGACGTCGTGCTCACCGAGGCGCTGACCTACGCCCCCTTCAAGGCCATGGCCCATCACCTCGGCCTGAAGCTGCTGCCGCTGGCCGACGAGGCCGGCGAGCTGACTCCAGCGGTGCTGGAGGCGGCCCTGGGGCGCGTCTCTGCCAAGCTGCTCTACTGCCTGCCGACCCTGCAGACGCCGACCGCCACGACGATGGACGCCGAGCGCCGCGCCGCCCTGGCCGGGATCGCCCGCAAGCACGACCTCGTCGTCATCGAAGACGACGTCTTCGGCTTCCTGCCGCCGGAGCGCCCGCCGCCCCTCGCCTGCTTCGCGCCGGAGCGGACGATCTACGTGACCAGCGTCTCCAAGAGCCTCGCGCCCGGCCTGCGGGTCGGCTACCTGCTGGCGCCGCCGGCACGCGGCCATGCGCTGCGGAGCGCCGTCAGCCTGTCGAGCTGGATGCCGCCGCCGCTGATGGCCGAGATCGCCGGCCGCTGGATCGAGGACGGCACCGCGGAGGCCCTCAACGGCTTCCAGCGGCAAGAGGCCGCCGCGCGCCAGGCCCTGGCGCGCGCGCTCATCCCGGAGCAGCTCATGCAGGCGGATAGCCACGGCTTCCATCTCTGGCTGCGCCTGCCGGCCGGTTGGACGGCCGACCTGTTCCGCCTGGAGGCGCAGGAGCGCGGCGTCAAGCTGGTCGGCGGCGGCGCCTTCGCCGTCGATCCCGCCGTCAGCCCCAACGCCGTGCGGCTCTGCCTGAGTCACGAAAGCAGCCGCGAGCGCGTCCGCCGCGGCCTGGAGATCGTCGCATCCCTGCTCGGCAGCGACGGCCCGAAAGGCGCGATGGTCCTCTAAGCCGCAGGCGTTGACAGCGACCGCCCAATCTATAACAATCCCGTTATGGAACTATATGGTTATATAGCAGCGGAAACGGGCCTCGACGCGGTCTTCGCGGCCCTGGCGGACCCGACGCGCCGGGCCATCCTGTCCCGGCTCGCCGACGGCGAGGCCTCCGTCGCCGAGATCGCCGCGCCCTTCGAGATCAGCCAGCCGGCGATCTCCCGGCACCTCAAGGTGCTGGAGCGGGCCGGCCTGATCGAGCGGGACGTCGACCGGCAGCGCCGGCCGGCGCGCCTCAAGGCCGAGACCATGGCGGCGGCGGTCGACTGGCTGACCGAGTTCCGCTGCTTCTGGGAAAAGAGCTTCCAGCAGCTCGACGACGTGCTGGTCCAAATGCAAGGAAACGAAATGCAGCGAACCGCCGGGAAGGAAACTGGCCATGACTGAGCTGCCCAGCTACGTGCTCGACCGGGTCTTCGAGGCGCGGCGCGAGATGGTCTGGCGCGCCTGGACCGATCCCGAGCTGCTGTCGCGCTGGTACGGCCCGAACGTCGAGACGATCATCCATGGCTTCGACCTGAAGCCCGGCGGCCACTGGCTCAACGAGATGCGCTGGGGCGACAACGCGCATTTCAGCAAGGCGACCTTCCAAACGGTCGAGCCGCCCGCAAGGCTGGTCTGGCATCACGCCACGACCGACGCCGAGTGGAACGTCACGGCCAACCCGATGATGCCCGACTGGCCCCGGGTGATCCTGACCGACGTCGTCTTCGAGGACCTCGGCGCAAAGACCAAGGTACGCCTGACCTGGGTGCCCCACGAGGCCAGCGAGGCGGAGATCGCCTGCTTCGCCGGCGCCATGGAGCGCATGGGCCAGGGCTGGGAGTCCGGCTACCAGATCCTCGACAAGATCCTCGCCGAGCTGCAGTCGGCGGGCCTGTAGCGACAAGCGGGCATTCAAAGAAGATCGAAGCTTCCAAATATGCATCCAAGGTAGCAAAATGGGATCGAGATCTCGTTAGACAGCTTCGGCAATAGAGGGTGTTGAACAGATGCCCATTGGCCAAAGGACTATCCTTGTCGTGGCTGGGCTTACTGTCGCCGCCTTATCCGGACCGGCATCGGCTGACGACCAGGACATCAGGCACGACTGCAAACCGTTGATAGTTTTGGGCGAAGAGGGGATCGAAGATCTCAAGACCAAAGTCATCGAAAACCGCGGCTATCTGTTCGTCTTCCGGCATTCCAACAAGGCGTCTCATGGAGCGCTGAAAGAGGCGCTCACAGGGGATGGCTACCTAGAGGCCGAGGCTGCGGCTACTCATATGGCCGAAGTCCTGAAGACATCGACGAGAACTTTTGAAATGGAATATCTTTCCAATGGAAAACTACTTCCCCGGGTAATGGAGACCCGGCAGGCAATGACGAAAGGTATTACATATGAAAAGATGAGAGATTTCAAAAGAAAACTGTTGAACAATTGGATATTGAAAAACATAGACCAACCAGGAAGCGGCTTTCTATTGAATAGAAATGAGTTCCTTTTCGTAAACAGCACTGTCATCGATCATTTTACTAATTGCCATGAAGAAGGAGAAAACTGTCAATTCGCTTGCCTGGAGGGCCTCGTATTCAAGCCCGAAGCCAGCCCAAACATAGTAGACCCTTCCATATGCTACCGTTTCTTTCCGTCGGAATGGGCGGGCCTCGGGGACGACAAGTTGCCCATCTGGATGCGCTTTCCAAAGTACGGCACGGCAAACGGTTGCGTCGGCAATGCGCGCGAAGAGAGAAACAAAGCAAGAGACTCGAAAAACTAGTCGGGTCCTCGCGCTTTCCGCGGCCGGCCGCGCCTGCCGGGTGCGAGCTTGCGGCCGCTGCGGCGCTCCATCTCGGCGACGAAGGCGGGCGGCCCCAGGGGCCGGCCGCTGCGGGCGTGCCGGCGCAGGCTTTCGAGCGTGTCGCCGCGCGGCCGCGTGGCCAGCAGGCCGACCCAGTCGGGATGGCGGGTCAGCAGGGGCGCGACGCGGACCAGGCGGTCGTCGGCCGCGGCGAGATGGGCGCGGGCGCTCGACCAGGGCCAGGACCCGGCGCGGCTGACCAGGTCGGCGCGCTGCGGCGCCTGCTCGATGGCCTGGGCGCAGGCCACGAGCCGGCTCTCGTCGAGCGGAAAGGACTGGAAGCGCTCCTGCCAGAGGTGGCCGTTCCAGCCCTGGCGCTGGTTGATCCGCCGGGCGTGGCGCCGGTGCGCCTCGGCCAGGGCGGCGCGCAGGCCGTCCTCGTCACCCGGCAGCAGGATGAACTCGACGCGGCTCGGCATCAGGCCGTAGGCCCAGACCTGCGTGCCGGCCTTGCCGCAGGAGACCTCCAGGTCCACCAGGTAGGCCTGGTAGTCGGCTTCCGCGAAGAAGACCTCCAGGTCCCGGTTGCCGCGCTGGATGACGTAGTGCGGCACGCCGGGCACCACGACGCGCGCCAGCCTGCTCATGGCGCGACGCTACCCCAGGCGCGGCCCGCTCACCAGAAAAGCGTGCCAGTCACTCTTTCGGAGCGCGGGACGGCGTGCCGTCCGGCGCGGCACGCCCGAGGGCGGCGACCGCCTCCCGCAAGGCCTCGGCGATGGCCTTCTCGCGGGTGTCGCCGGCGCAGCGCAGGGCCAGCTCGCCGGCGTCCAGCGGCGCGCCGAAGCGCACCGAGACCGGCGTCGGCTTCGGCAGCCGGCGGTCGCGCGGCATGGCCTCGAAGGTGCCCTGGATCAGGACCGGCACGATCGGCCCGGCGTAGTCGGCGATCAGGTGGCCGACTCCCGGCAGGAAGGCCTGCAGGCTGCCGTCGGGGCTGCGCCAGGACTCCGGGAACCAGGCCAGCGAGTCGCCGCGGGCCAGCACGCTCGCAGCCGACGCCAGGGAGGCCGCGGGGGTCCGCTCGTCGACCGGGAAGACGCGCAGCGCACGCCAGAAGGGATGCAGCCAACGCGCCCCGAACAGCCGGACCCGGTCGCCGCCCCAATGCAGCGCCGCCCTCTGGTGCGGCGGGATCGCCGCGCCCAGGACGGCCGGGTCGAGGTCGCTCAGGTGGTTGGCGACGAAGAGGCAAGGCGCCGCGGCCGGCACCTGCTCCCGGCCCTCGACCCGCAGGCGGAACAGCAGGCGGATCAGCAGGGCGTTGAGGCCATGCAGGGCGCCTCCGAGCAGACGCAGGCCCGGGCCGGGCGGACGCAGCCAGTCCGCGTCGTCGTCCGGCCCCTCTGCGTCGGCTGCTGCCGGCGCCGTCGTCGAGGCCAGGGCGATCAGGTCCCTGAGGCTGCGGATCTCGGCGATCTGCGCTTCGGTGAGCCGCAGGCCGAAGCGGCTCTCCAGCTCCAGGGTCAGGCTGACCCACTCCAGCGAATCGATGCCGAGGTCGAGCTGCGGGTCGGCTTCGAGGCTGATCGCCTTGTCCGGATAGCGGGCCTCCAGCAGGGCCCAGATCTCGCGCGCCGGCGAGCCCTGCAGCAGCGCCCGGTCCTCGTCGGAGAGCGCGACGGCGCCGCGGCCGGCCGCCCGGCGGGCCTGCTCGAAGAGCTGCGGCAGCATGAAGCGCCGGTACTTGCCGAGCCGGGTGCGCGGGATCGGCTCGCGGCTCAGCGCGAAGCCGGTCAGGCGCTGGAAGCTCGGCAGCTTGGCGCCGAGCTCGGTCAGCGCGACCCGGAACAGGTCCTCGACCCGGGTGTAGCCGCTGGCCCGCACGGCCTCCCGGTCCGGCACGATCAGCCCGACCAGGTTGCCCTTGAGCTCGAGGACCGCGATCTCCTCGATGTAGGGCGACTCGCGGTAGACCGCCTCCAGCTCCTCCGGGAAGACGTTCTTGCCGCCGCCCAGGACGATCATCTCCTTGGCGCGGCCGGTGATGACCACCAGGCCGTCCGGATCGAGCTTGCCGAGGTCGCCGGTGCGGAACCAGCCGTCCTCGGTGAAGGCGGCCGCGTTGGCCTCGGGGTTGTCGCGGTAGCCCTCGAAGACGCTCGGCCCCTTCAGCTCGATCTCGCCGACGCCCTCGGCGTCCGGCCGGGCGATGCGCAGGGTCTCCGGGCCGTGGATCGGCCGGCCCTCGGTGCCGATCCGCTTGTGCCCGGGCACGTTGGCGGTGAAGACCGAGCTGACCTCGGAGAGGCCGTAGCCCGACAGCACGCGCCAGCCGAGCGCCTCGAGCCGCCAGATCAGGTCGGGCTCCAGGCGCGCGCCGCCGGAGATCAGCATGCGCAGCTCCGGGCCGAGCTGGCGGTGCAGGCCGCCGAAGAGCAGGCGCCCGGCCCGCAGAGCGAAGCGCCGGTGCAGCCAGATCGACAGGCCGATCAGCCGCCCGAAAAGCGCCCGCGCGAGAGGCCCGCGGGCGGCGACCTTGCCCTCGATGCCGCCGAGCATGGCGGCGTAGAGCCGCGGCACGCCGATCATCAGGGTGGCGCGGCCGAGCTTCAGCGCCTTGACGATCTGCAGCCCGGTCAGGGCCTCCGGGAAGATCAGCGTGCCGCCGGAGACCAGCACGGAGAGGAAGCCGACGACGTAGGGATAGACGTTGTCCAAGGGCAGCGGCAGCAGGGCCCGGTCGGCCTCGCCGACCTGCCCCTGGGCCTCGATCGCGCGCACGTTGGCCGAGAGCTTGGCGTGGCTCAGGGTGAAGCTCTTGGGCTGGCCGGTGGTCCCGGAGGTGGTGACGACCAGCGCCGGCGCCGTCGGGTCGACGGCGGGCAGCGGGCCGGCCTCCGCCGCCATCAGCGACTGCCAGGAGACTGCGCCCTCGATGGTCTCGTCGGGCGCCGGGTCCGGATCGAGCAGGATCCACTGCGGCTCGGCCTCGCCGAAGCGGCCGCGCAGCCGCTCCAGGTGATCGCGCGTTGTGAAGACCCGCCGGCAGCGGTTGTAGGCGATCAGCGGCGCGACCTCTTCCTCCGGCAGGAGGTCGTCGAAGGGCGCGGCCAGCGCGCCGGCCGCGCCGACCGCCAGGCGGGCGATCACCCATTCCGGCCGATTGGCGCCGTAGAGGCCGACCGGCTCGCCGGGCTCGACACCGGCCGCGCGCAGGCCGAGGGCCAGCCGCCGGGCCCGCTCGGCGATCTCGGCACCGCTGTGCTCGCGAGTCGCCTCGCCCTCGACGGTGATGATCGCCGGCCGCGCGCCCCGCCGCTCGAGCAGCTCGATGACGCTCAGCGATGTGATCGTCTCAGACATCCCCTGGTCATGTAGTGATCGCTTGCGCCCGAAGGGAGCCATAGGGCGCCGGAAGACGTCCTTGTCGGTTTCCGGCGCCGTTTGGAGCGATTAATATGGCGTCCGCCGGCCCTCGGCCCCACATAACTTGCAAAGAAGCCCGGAGATTTCGGCCGATGACCACATTCGACGATCGCGAACGCGCCTTCGAAGAGAAGTTCAAGCACGATCAGGATCTGCAGTTCCGGGTCGAGAACCGCCGGAACAAGCTGCTCGGCCTGTGGATCGCGGATATGCTCGGCAAGAGCGGCACGGATGCCGAGGACTATGCCAAAGAGGTGGTGGTGGCCGACTTCGACGAGCCCGGCATCGAGGACGTCATCCGCAAGGTCACGGCCGACCTCGAAAGCCATCAGGTCGACCTCTCCGAGCATCGCCTGCGCAAGAAAATGGAAGAGCTGCAGGACGTCGCCAAGAAGCAGGTGATGGAAGAATAGGCCTCTTCCGCCGGCCTCCGCGGCACGACTTGCCGATCGCAATCGAGCAAATGTGCCTTGGAGGCGGAGCCTTCGTCGCTATTCTGTCTCGGGTCCCGGCGCGCTAGACTGTCGTCCGCGCGCGGCCGAAAGAGCTGCCCGCCGAATCCGCGGTGGGCCTAGGACCAAGTTGATAGAACGGGGGCTTTTCATCATGACAGTCATGACACCTGGCGGGTCCGCAACGGCCTTGCGGGGAGCGTTTTTCGCCTTGGCCTGCCTGGGCCTGGTTGCCTGGCCGCCGGCCGAGACCGTCGGCACGGCCCGCGCCGCCGAGATGCAGCCGCCGGGCGAGCGAATCCAGCTCCTGGCCAACCGCGCGGTCGAGGTCATGGCCGACGAGTCCCTGGAGCCCATGGACCGGCGAGTCGCCTTTCGCGAGCTGCTGAACGACGCCTTCGACCTGGACGGGGTCAGCAAGTTCGTGCTCGGCCGCTACGGCCGGCGGCTCGACGACGGTCAGCGCGGCGAGTTCCGCCAGCTCTTCGAGGACTTCCTGATCGTCAGCTACGTCAGCAAGCTCGACACCTATGCCGGCGAGGACCTCGTCGTCCACGCCACCCGGGAGACCGGGCCCGAGCGGGTGACCGTGACCAGCGACCTGCGGCTGCCCAGCGGCGAGCCGATCGGCGTCGACTGGCATATGCGCGAAGGCCGGAGCAACTGGCAGATCGTCGATATCGTCATCGAGGGCGTCAGCCTGGCGGTGACCATCCGCTCGGAGTTCACCTCGGTGATCAGCAAGAACGGCGGCGTCGACGAGCTGCTGAAGCGCCTGCGCCGGGTCACCTCGCGCATGAGCTGACGGGCGCCGCCCCGGCCTCTTGAACGGCCCCCGAATACCTTAGCCAGCGCGCCGGGGACCACGGCTTGGCCACCGCTGGCGAACCCCAACTTGGTACACCCGCTAGAAGTGGGGTATGCTTGGGGTCGACGGGGGGGCCTGTCGATTTCGCCGGCTTCGAGTTCGCGAGGCTCGGTGTCCTGCGTGCCGGCCCCGGACGGGGATATGGGCTTAGGATGCGAGCTTTCTCGACCTCATTGCGTGACCGCGCCGGCCTGTCGGCGCTGGTCTTCCTGACGGCTTTGGCTCTGGCCCCGGTGGCCGACGCCGCGCTGAGCGACAGCGAGCGCGAGCGCCTGGCGATCCTGGCCGGCGAATGGGGCGAGATCGCCCAGCGCGGGGGCCCGGTCGCGGCCGACCCGGGCGACGCGGCGCAGCCGCCCGAGGCCATCGAGCGGGCCCTGGCCGGCGCCGCCATGGGCGATGCCGTGGTCAACATCGCCACCCGAGACCCCGATCAGCTCGCCGAGGCGGTGGCCACCGCCGTGGCCCTGGCGCCGGCCCTGGCCGAGCCGATCGCCACGCGCGTCGCCCGCGCCTATCCGGAGCGGCAGGCCCTGATCGCCGCCGCCGCGGTGCCGCCGCCGGCCGGCGAGATCATGGCCCAAGGGACCATGACCGCCGAGACCACGACCGCCGAGACCACGACCGCCGAGACCACGACCGCGGAGGCCGTGACCGAGGAGGCAGCAGCGGCGCCCGAGCCCGCCCCGGCAGCGGCCACGCCGAGCGCCCCCGCGGCACCGGACGAGCCGACCCAGTTCGCCGAGATCGAGGCGGCGCTCTACGAGGCGGACCAGAACAACGGCGAGGCCGAGGAGCTCAACGACCCCTACGAGGGCGTCAACCGCTTCATCTTCGCCGTCAACGACCTGCTCGACACCGTCGTGTTCCGGCCGCTGGCGTCGATCTACGGCTTCGTCGCGCCGACCGAGGTCAAGGGCGCGGTGCGCAAGTTCTACCGCAACCTCAACGAGCCGGTGGTCTTCGTAAACAAGCTGCTGCAGTTCGAGGGCGAGGAAGCCCTGGTGACTCTTGGCCGCTTCGCGGTCAACTCGACCGCCGGCGGCGCCGGCTTCTTCGAGGTCGCCGAGGATTGGGGCATGCCGGCACAGTCGGCCGACTTCGGCCAGACCCTCTACACCTGGGGCGTTCCGCGCGGCAACTATCTGGTGATCCCGATCGTCGGCCCGAGCAACACGCGCTTCGGCGTCGGCCGCATCGTCGACATCGCCTTCAATCCCAGGACCTACCTGCTGTCCATGCCGGCCAACGGCGGCCTGACCGCCGGCTTCGCGATATCTTTCAGGGAGCAGCTCCTGCAGCCGCTGGACCAGCTCCGTACCGGCTCGATCGATTACTACACGGCGATCAAGAGCGTATACTGGCAGAACCGCATGCGCGCCCTGCGCGGCGAGCAAACCGGCGACGAATTCAGGCTGGGTGACGAGAACCTCGATTCGGATTTCGACTCGATCGAGTGAGCGGCGCCGTCCGGGGGGCGCGGTCGCGGCTACGACGAAGAAGGGAAGGAGAGCCGCGATGATGGATCGAAACGCCCGCGGTCTGCTGGCGATCGGCAAGGGCGCCGCGAGCCCGCCCGAGGACCTGCGCCGGCTCTTGATGAAGCCCGGCCTGGTCACCTTGCCCTGCTGCTACGACGCGCTCTCCGCCCGGCTGATCGAGCGCGCCGGCTTCCCGGCGACCTTCATGAGCGGCTTCGCCGTCTCCTCGGCCCGCCTCGGCCTGCCCGACACCGGCCTGATCTCCTACGGCGAGATGCTCGACCAGGGCCGCAACATCTGCGACGCGGTGTCGATCCCGGTGATCGGCGACGGCGACACCGGCTACGGCAACGCGCTCAACGTCAAGCGCACGGTCGAGGGCTACGCCAAGGCGGGCTTCGCCTGCGTCATGATCGAGGACCAGGTCTGGCCCAAGCGCTGCGGCCACACCGAGGGCAAGCAGACGGTGCCGCGCGACGAGGCGCTGACCCGGCTGCGCGCGGCGCTCGACGCGCGCGACGAGGGGGCCGGCATCCTGATCCTGGCGCGCACCGACGCCGCCGCGACCGACGGCTTCGAGGAGGCCCTGACCCGGGCCCGCGCCTTCGCCGACCTGGGCGCCGACATCACCATGCTGGAGGCGCCGACCAGCGAGGCGGAGATGCGCTCCTACTGCGAGACCGTGCCCGGGCCGAAGCTGGCCAACCTGATCGAGCAGGGCCGCACGCCCCTGCTGACGCCGGCCGAGCTGGAGCGGATCGGCTACAAGCTGATCGCCTATCCGCTGACCCTGCAGCTCTCGGCGGTCCAGGCCATGACCGAGGCGCTGGCGGCCCTGGCCGACGGGCAGCGGCCGGAGACCGGCACCGGCTTCGCCGACCTGCAGGAGATCATCGGCTTCCCAGACTACTTCGAGGCCGAGGCCCGCTACGCGCCGCCCAAGGCCGGGGCGCCGGAGATCCAGGGCCCCTTCTCCTGCTTCCCGGCCAAGCCGCAGGTCGGCCGCATGACCTCGCGGCACGAAGCGCCGCCGGCCAGGCCGCGAGAGCCGGAGGCGGGCTAGCGCGTTTTCCGCTCACGCGGAATTACGGCACCGG
>JANQLT010000138.1 GCA_028280455.1 Kiloniellales bacterium | reverse complement strand
CGAGCTGAGCTATCCGCAGCACGAGGCCGAGGACTTCGACCTGACGGCGACGGTCACGACGATCGAGCTGAACCCGGACGGCGACGTCGCGCTCTCCGAGGCAACCCATTCCGACACCAAGGCCATCGAGATCAAGGAGGTCGCGGACGAGGCGATGGTCGAGCTGTCGGAGGTGACCGTCGTGGAGGAGGATGAGGTCCCGCTCGTTCCTTCCGGACCGCAACCGGCGTCGCCCCCCCAGTTGATGGTCTCCACGACCCTGAGCACCGGCACGATCGACCGCGACGGCTCAGAATCTCTTGCCAAGATCGTCTTGTCGGTCTCCAACGTGGACCTCTCGAGTCCCGACCTGGCGCTCGAGGTCTTCGATCTGATGATCGAAGGCGTGACGGTCGATTTCGCCACGCTGCTGACCGGCGACACGCAGGCGATCACTTTCGCCGGTGTCACCTTGTTCGTCGACGGGGCCGAGGTCTCGGGCAGCATCATCGGCGAGCTGGCGCTGAACCTGGCCGAGGAGAAGCTGGAGGTCAGCTTCCCGAGCCTGGGGACCGTGGACAACCCGGATCCCGGGACTCTGTCCTTCGAGGACGACGCGCTGCTCGACCTGACCACCGAGCTGAAGCTGACCTATCCGCTGCACGAGGCCGAGAACTTCGACCTGACGGCGACGGTGACGACGATCGAGTTGAACCCGGACGGCGAGGTCGCCGTGTCTGAAGCGACGGCTTCGGACACCAGGGCCATCATCGTCGAGGAGGTTGCCGACGCGCCGACGGTGAGCCTGTCGCCGGTGGCAGCCGTCGATGAGGACACGGTTCCGCTCGTGCCCTCGGGCCCGCAGCCGGCGACGACGGACGGCGCGATGGTGGCCACGACCCTGACGACGGGGACGGTCGACCGGGACGGCTCGGAGTCGCTGAAGACGATCGTGCTGTCGGTCTCCGAGGTCGATCTCTCGAGCCCGGATCTGGCGCTGAGCGGCTTCAGCCTGATGATCGAGGGCGAGACGGTCAACTTCGCCGCCCTCCTGGGTGGCGGCACGCAGACGATCACGTTCGCCGACGTGATCTTGTTCGTGGACGGCGCCGAGGTTGCCGGCAGCATCGTCGGCGAGCTGTCTTTGAACCTGGCCGAGGAGACGCTGGAGATCAGCTTCCCGAGCCTAGGGACCGTAGTCGACCCGGATCCCGGGACCTTGTCCTTCGAGGACGACGCGCTGCTCGACCTGACCACCGAGCTGAAGCTGACCTACCCGCTGCACGAGGCCGAAGACTTCGACCTGACCGCGACGGTCACGACGATCGAGCTGAACCCGGATGGGGACGTCGCGGTCTCCGAGGCCACGAAGGCCGCCACGACGCCGGTCGTGGTGAAGGAGGTGGCCGACGTGCCGACGGTGAGCTTGTCGGCGGTGGCGGCCGTCGATGAGGACGCGCTCCCGCTCGTGCCCTCGGGCCCGCAGCCGGCGACGACGAGCGGCGCGGTTGTGGCCACGACCCTGACGACGGGGACGATCGACCGGGACGGCTCCGAGTCTCTGAAGAAGATCGTGCTGTCGGTCTCCAACGTGGATCTCTCGAGCCCTTACCTGGCGCTGGGCGGTTTCACGCTGAAGATCGACGAAGAGCAGATCAGGTTCGACCAGCCATTCCCGCAGACGATCACCTTGAACGACGTGACGCTGTTCGAGGACGGCGCGGAGGTGCCCGGCACGATCGAGGCCTCGGTCGCGCTTGTCGGCGAGACCTTGGAGATCACCTTCCCGAGCCTGGGGACGGTGGACAACCCGGATGCCGGAACGCTGTCGGCCGCGGACGATGCCCTGCTGGACGTGACGACGGTCATCGAGCTGACCTATCCGTTGCATGAGGCCGAGGACTTCGATCTGACGGCGACGGTCACGACGATCGAGCTGAACCCGGATGGGACCGTGGCGCTGTCGGAGGCGACGAACGCCGACACCAAGTCGATCGCGGTGAAGGAGGTTGCGGACGCGCCGCTGGTATCTCTGACGGATGTCTGCGTGGTCGAGGACACGGGCTTGGCCTCGGCGAGCGGCCAGCAGGACGGCACGGAGGGTGATCCGGCCCCCCTGATGGTGACCTCGACCCTGAAGGCCTCTCTGCAGGACCAGGACGGCTCGGAGGGCCTGACGGAGGTCCGCCTGTCGGTCTCGAACGTCGATCCGTCGCTGCCGCTGACGGGCTTCGTGCTGACGATCGACGGCAAGGCGGTGGGCTTCGATCCTCTGCCGTCGACCTTGACGGGCCTGAAGGTGACGCTGGTCGATGGCACGACGGCGACGGTGTCGGCAGCGGTTTCGCTGGACGAGACGGGATCCGCGCCGGTCCTGGTGCTGCGCTTTGCGGACAATGCCGAGCTTGGCGACACGGGCATCTTGACACTGGGCGATCCGGCTGCGCCGCCGGTGGCAGGTGGCCCGGAGGGCACGGGCTGGGATGTGAAGCTGACCTATCCGCAGCACGAGGCCGAGGACTTCACGCTGCACGCGGAGATCGAGGTCACGGAGATCAACCCGGACGACCCGAGCGTGGCGCCTGCCGTGGCGACGGCGACCGATGTTGCGCAGGCGCTGATCGCGGTCAAGGAGGTCGCCGACGCGCCGGATGTCGAGGTCCCCGGCCTGGTGTACCTCCTCTGCGAGGACTTCAGCTCGAACAGCCTCGGCCTCAACCTTGCGGCAATCGAAGGGACGCCGGACACCAGCGGCGGGAACGTCGATTTTGCGGCGGAGACTTACGTCGGGACCAACGAAGACAATTTCCACAACGTCAGTTTCGTCGCCGAAATCACGGTTCACTTCCCGACACCGTCCACGAACCCGCTGCTCTTGAACGCGGCCTTCTTCGGCCTCGGTCCTGGGACGACCGACGAGCCACCGCCACCGTTGGGTGACAACTACGGGAACCCGGCGAACGGGCCGGTCGTCTTCCTCCGTCACTTCGATCCCTTCGAGCTCGCCAGCAGCGGGCCTAGCCACAACAGCCTGGCCGTCACGACCAACGACGAAGACAACTTCGGCCTGACGCCAGGCAGCCCTGCGGGCATGGGGGAGATCTCCAATGTGGGGGACGTCGGTCCGGGGACCGGTCCCTACAGGCTGAAGATGGCTTACGATGCGACCACCAAGATGGTCCAGTTCTCGGTGGACGACGTTCCCTACGGCCCCGGTCTCGTCGACGTCAGTGGTTACAACTTCACGGACCAGGCGCGCATCTTCTTCGGCGGCACGGACGTCGTCTTCGACGATCTCAAGATCGAGGCCACAGGACCGGTGGACGGTGCCACGCCGACCCTGATCTATTGCGAGGACAATGCCGACGATGTCGACGGCGTCTTTGCGGACGTCAGCCAGGTTTTCGTGCTGCCCATCGACGCCTCGGTCGTCGACCGGGACGGCTCGGAAGGCATCTCGCAGATCAAGCTGACCTTGAGCGGGCTGATCGTCGATCAGTCGGGCGTCCCCGACGAGTTCATCGACTGGATGCATGGCAGCACTGTGCTCGGTGAGGGCGTGAACAACGGCTTCACGATCGGCGGCTTCGCCGCGACGATCACGGTGGCCGGCACCATGCTGACCATCGACTTTGCCGATGCCGAGGCGCGTCAGGACATAGACGTCACCGAGATCGGTGTGAAGCTCGCCGAGCACTACAGTGGCTCTTTCACGGTCGACCATATGGTCACCTCCAAGGAGATCGCGCCGGACGGCACGCCCGCTGTGTTGGAAGCGACGAGCAGCGGCAGCTATAGCGTTCTGGTCGAGGGTGTCGCCGACGAAGCGTCGCTGTCTGCGACGAACGTCACCGTGGCCGAGGACGAGAAGGTCACGCTCCTGATTGCCGCTGCCCTGGACGACCTCGACGGCTCCGAGACCATGGTCGTTACGGTCACCGGCATTCCGGCCGATTGGACTCTCGTCGGCTCGAACGGGACGCTGACCGCCGACACCTGGGTATCCGGCCCGCTTGGGCCCGGCGCGTTCGAGAATCCCATGTTCATGCCGCCGGCGGACTTCAACACCGGCACGGGCTCGCTCGACCTCAATGTCTCGGTGACCACCACCGAGGGCGATCCGGTCAAGGCTGGCGCCGAGACGGCGACGCTCGATCAGGACTTCACGATCACCGTCACGCCGGTCAACGACGCACCCTCGGCTGCCCCGGTGACGGACTCGACGACGGAAGACTCCGGCACCTACATGCTGGATACCACCAGCTTCGCCACCAGTGGTGTCGTATCGGACGTCGACTTGGCCGATGTTCTGGCGATCACGGGCGTTACGCAGGACGTGGACGCAAGCGGGCGGGATATAGCTGGCAGTTTCAGCTTCTCTGGCGGCATGCTGTCTTTCGAGACGGCTTTATTCAACAATTTGTCCGAGGGCACGAGCGAAGACATCGTCTTCATCTACACCGTGGACGACCAGAGCAGTCCCACAAATGCCACCAACACGAATACGATCACCGTCACAGTTGACGGTGTCGACGATGCGCCCACGATCACTGGCAGCTCCGGCGGCACCTTTGATGTCGACGCCACCGACAAGACTGTCAGCGGCAAGCTCGAGATCGACGATCCGGACACTGGCGAATCGTCCTTCCAACAACAGACCGGGCTGACAGGATCCGGCGGGTTCGGCACGCTCAATATCAATTCGGACGGCAGCTGGACCTTCTTCGGCGACGAAGGCGAGTCGCCGAGCGGTACTGTCACGGACGACTTCACCGTGACGACCGCCGACGGCACGGACCATGTGATCTCCATCGGTTTCGGCGCCGGTGGTGAAATCGACCCCATCTACTTCGACCTCGGCGAGCCCGGCGTCGGCTTCACCTCGGCGAGCGACGGCGTCGCCTTCGATCTCGACGCCGACGGCGCCGCCGAGCGGCTTGCCTGGTCGGTCGGAGAGGACGGCTTGCTGGTGCTCGACCGGGACGGCTCGGGCGCGATCGAGGACGGCCGCGAGGTCTTCTCGCCGGACTTCGGCGATGGGGGCTTCACGGACGCCCTGGACGCGCTGGCCAGCCTCGACGACAACGGCGACGGCCTGCTGAACGCCGAGGACGCCGCCTTCGAGGACCTCCAGCTCTGGATCGACGGCAATGCCGACGGCGTGACCCAGGAGGGCGAGCTGGTCGGCCTGTACGAGCAGGGCATCGTCGAGATCGACCTGGCGACGACCGCCGTCGACCTGGAGATCGACGGCCAGGAGGTCTACGCCGAGGGCGTCTACAGCCTCGAGTCCGGTGAGGCGCGGCCGTTCATTGCCGTCAACCTGGACAAGGCCACCGGCGGCGGTCCGTCCGCGGCCGTTGAGACGACAGCGGCCGCTTCCGTCCTGCCGGCGATCCTGCGCAGCGGCGACTCCCTGGCGGCCCAGCAGGCGCCCGTGGCGGACATCGGCGATGTCGCGGCCCTGCGCCGCGCCGGCCAGTTCGTCCAGCGCGGCGACTTCGTGGCCGGCGCCTACGCGCTGGTGCCGCTGGTCGCCGGTGGCGAGACCGACTGGGCGTCGATCGGCCTGCAGGGTGCCATCGACGAGGCCGAGGACGTCGACGTCTTCGCCTTCCTGGCGCACCAGGGCGAGACCCTGCGCATCGATGCGCTGAGCACGGCGCCCGGCACGCGGATCGAGATCCGCGGCTCGGACGGTGCCCTCCTGGCGACGGACGACGCCGTCGGCGGCGCTGCCGACGTGCCGGGCGAGGGCGCGGTGGCGGCCCGCAGTGCCAGCGCCGCGGCGCAGGCCGACGGCCTGGCCTTCGTCGTCGTGCACGCGCCCGGCAGCGGCGCCGTCGAGGCCGGCGGCGACTATCTGCTGACCCTGAGCATCGCCCTCGACGGCGAGAACGACGCCGCGTTCTCGCCGCTCGAGCCGGGCCAGAGCGTCAGCACCATCATGATCGACGCCGATCAGTATCTGGCGCTCGGCGAGCCGATCCCGCTGGAGCTGCTGTTCGCCACGGCAGACCAGGACGGCTCGGCGCGGCTCTACGAGTTGGAGATCTCGGGCCTGCGCGAAGGCGGTTCGCTGAGCTATCTCGATGCCGACGGCGCCCTGGTTACGCTGGTCGACGGCGAGGCGGCGGACGGCGACGGCCTGGTCGACGGCCGGATCACGCTCGACCTTACCCAGTACCAGGACTCGGCGCTCGCCGGCGGCCCCGGCGGCTTGCTGACCAGCCTGGAGACCGGCGAGGCCGGCATCGATCTGCGGCTCAACGAGGACGCCATCGACGACAGTGACATGGCCCTGATGATCAAGGCCGTGAGCCAGGACCTCGACGGCGGCGACCCGAGCCCCTTCGTCGAGGAGCTGGTTACGGTCGACGTGGTGATCGCGGGCGTCTCCGGCATCCTGGTCGACGAGACCGGCGAGAACGTCCTCAGCGGCGGCGCCGGCGGCGACCTGCTGCTCGGCGGCCAGGGCGCCGATGCGCTGACCGGCGGTGCCGGCAGCGACACCTTCATCTACCGGCCGGGCGACGGCGGCACGAGCATCGCCGGCGCCGACTCGATCCTCGATTTCCAGGACGCTATCGACCTGATCGGTCTGGCCGAGGGCCTCAGCTTCGCCGGGCTGTCGATCGCCGACAGCGCCTTGGGCGCGGTGATCTCGTCGGAGAACGAGACGCTGGCCATCGTCACCGGCACGCCGGCCGTCGACCTGACAGCGGAAGACTTCGTGGCGGTGCCTTTCTAGTCCCAGGGGCCCGCCGCGTCGCTTAGAGACGTTGGGGGATGGAGCATGTTCGGAGATGTCGGGGCGGCTAGGACAGCCGCCCTCCTGGCCGCGGTCGCCGTGGCCTTTTGCGTCTTTGCCGCGGGCGCCCGCGCGCAGCAGGCGGGCGACAGCCTGCAGGACTGCGAGAGCTGCCCGGAGATGGTGGTGCTGCCGGCCGGGAGCTTCGTCATGGGCTCGCCCGAAGGCGAGCGCAAGCGCAACGTCGACGAGGGCCCGCAACGCGAGGTCACCATCGCCGAGCCCTTGGCGGTGAGCCGCCACGAGGTCACCTGGGGCGAGTACAAGGCCTTCGCGATCGCGACCGGGCTCGACACCCGGGGCCGCTGCTGGTTCCTGAAGGACGGCGAGTGGCTGCTCAACCCGGAGCGGGTGCGCGCCAAGTGGGCGAAGAGCCGGACCGACCGGCATCCGGTGGTCTGCGTCTCCTGGCCCGAGGCGGTGGCCTACACCGAGTGGCTGTCGGCCGAGACCGGCCATCGATACCGGCTGCTGAGCGAAGCCGAGTGGGAGTATGCCGCCCGCGCCGGCACGACGGGCTCGCGCTTCCTGGGCGAGGACCGGAACAGGGTCTGCGACTATGCCAACGTCGCCGACCAGTCCGCCGGCAAGGCCTTTCCGAGCTGGTCGGTCTCGAAATGCGATGACGGCCACGTCTTCTGGGCGCCCGTCGGCAGCTTCAAGCCGAACCAATTCGGCCTGCACGACGTGCTGGGCAACGTCTGGGAGTGGACGGCCGACTGCTGGAACGACAGCTACGTCGGCGCGCCGAGCGACGGCTCGGCCTGGACCGAGTCCGGCAACTGCGAGCGGCGGGTGCTGCGCGGCGGCGCCTTCAGCGACACGGCGCGCGCCCAACGCTCGGCCGACCGCCGGCACGAGCGGTTCGAGACCCGGCACGACCTCGGCTACGGCTTTCGCGTCGCCCGGGAGTTGGAGTAGGTTGTTTCCTGCTTGCGTGGAATCGGCTCTGGTCCGCTCTGGCGATTGCCGCTTGCTGCTGTAGCCGTCGACAACGAAACGAACTGCCCCCTCACCCGGCTCCGGCTAAGCTCAGCCTTCGGCTTCGCTAAGCCTCCACAGCCCTCTCCCCCGTCGGGGGAGAGGGACGCGCAGGCTTGGCGAGGCGCAGCCGAGCCTAGCCGGAGCTGGGTGAGGGGGCGGTTCGTTTTCCGCCAAGCAGCGGGCCGGCGATGCCGCTCAAGTCGGCAACGCTCTACGCAGAAAAGCGCCTGACCTTGCCTCGAAGGTCGAGTCTGTAGACCTCGACCTCCGGCAACCCGCGGCAGAGCGCGGCGATCCGGTCGTCCTCGAGGTTGCTGCAGGCGGTGGAGAGGCCGTCGGCCAGGCTCGCCGTCGGCGCCAGCACGGAGACGCTGGCATGGCGGCCGCTGCTGAGGCCGCTGCGCGGATCGAAGAGATGGTGGTGTCGGCCGCTCGGCTCGAAGAGCGTGCCGGCGCCGGCCGAGGTCGCTAGGGCGCGGTCTTGCAGGTCGAGCTCCTGGACCACGGCGGTGCCGTCGCTCGGATCGAGGATGCCGGCGCGCCAGGGGCGCCCCTCGGCGGGGCCCGGGCCGAGCGCCCGCTGCTCGCCGAGGTCGACGAGGACCCGCTCCAGGCCGCGCCGGCGCAGCAGCGCCGCCACGCGATCGGTGATGAAGCCCTGGGCGATGCCGTTGAGTGTGATGGCCATGCCGGGTCGCTCGAAGCCGACGGCTTCCGGTGAGATCCGCAGGGCCCGGTGGTCGACCGAAGCGAGAGCGCGCTCCAAGGCCGCTCGCGGCGGGCCCGCGGGGTCGGCGCCCGGCGCCGCGAAGTGCGCGGCGTAGAGGCGCCACAGGGGCTGCACCGTCGGGTCGAAGGCACCCTCGGTCAGGGCGGCGATGGCCTGCGTCTGGCTGAGAAGCTGGAGCAGCGCCGGCGGCGGGGCGTCGAGCCTGCCGTCGCGGTTGAGCCGGCTGATCGCCGAGTCCGCCCGGTAGAGCGAGAAGACCGACTCCAGGCGCGCGATCTCCGCTTGCGCCGCCGCGAGGATGTCGCGCGCCTCCTGCGGGTCGGGGTGATAGAGGGTCAGGCTGGCCCGGGCGCCGAGGGCCAGGCCCTGCCAGACCAGCGGCGGCGCGGCGGCCGCGGCGGCGGCGGCGGCTCTCGGTAGCAGGGACAGGCCGCCCGCGGCGGCCGAGAGGGCCAGAAAGCGGCGACGGGAGAGCTTAGGCATGCGGCTCACTGGTCCGAATGGCCGTGGGATCCGTGGTCGTGCGCTTCCTGTTCCTTGTCGTGCTGCATCTGGTCGTGCTGCATCGTGGAATGACCGCTGCCGTGGTCGCCCTGCTCGCCGTGTTCGCCGTGGCCCGGCGCCATGTCCACCTCGCCGAGGATGGCATCTTCCGGGATGTCGGCGAAGGCGACGACCTGGCCGCCGTGCCGCTCTGCGAAGGCCTCGGCCTTGTCCTGCGCGCCGAAGGGCACGGCCTCCGGCGCGCCCATGCCGCCGACCCGGTCGCTGCCGACGACATACCAGGCCTGGCGGGCGTCGATCCAGGTGCCGGGCTCGGGCGCGTCCCAGCTCGCCTGGCCGACGTCGGTGACGTAGATGGCCGCCAGGTTCTTGGGCTCGTCGGGCAGCATGGTGAAGGCGATGGTGTCGCGCACCGAGGTGAACCAGACCGGCTCCGCCTTGCCCTGGACGAAGACCTGTCCCTTGGGACCCTTGTGATCGAGCACGATCATGTTGCAGTAGTGGCCGATGTCGTCACGGGTCAGCTCTTGCGGTGTCGGCGGCGCGGCGGCCTGCTCTTCGGTGTCGCAGGCGACGAGGCCGAAGGCCGCGGCCGCGAACAGCAGCCCGAGTACGGGGTTCCTCATAGCTCTCTCCGGGTGAAGACCAGGACCGTCGCCGCCAGCGGCCAGACCAGCCAGGCGAGCATCGAGGCCAAGGCCAGGGGCGCGCCGAGGTTCAGCGCCGACTTGGCTTCGAGCATGCCGGCGGCAAGGGCGACGGTCTCGAGCGAGGTCAGGTTGAACAGGCGGAAGGCATCGGTGGGATTGAGCAGCAGCAGGGCCGCGAAGAGGCCCTGGCCGATCGTCTGCCCCTCGTCGGCGGTCAGGGCGGCGAGCAGGCCGAGGTCGTAGAGCACGACCAGCAGGAGCCAGAGCCCGATGGCCAGGCCGACGGCGGTCGCGCGCTCGCTGACCAGGGTGCTGACCAGGTAGCCCAGGGCCAGGAACACGCCGCCCAGCAGCAGCGAGCTCGACAGTAGCAGGAGGAGGGCGGCGAGATCGCCCGCGTCGCTCGGGTGGAGCAAGGCGATGACGAGGCCCGTGCCGCCGTAGCCGACGATCAGGGCCATGGCGATGATCGCGATGTGGCCGAGGAACTTGCCGAGAATGATCGACCAGCGGGACACCGGGTAAGCCAGCATCAGCAGGAGCGTGCCGCGCTCCGACTCGCCGACCACGGCGTCGGTCGCCAGCAGCAAGGCCAGCAGCGGCAGGAGATAGACCGTGAGGCTCGCCAGGCTGGCGACGGTGACGCTGAGCGCGCTCGCCTTGACGCCGCCGCTCGGCGCCGACCCGAGCAGCGCGATGATCAGCGCCAGCGCCGTCAGCACCAGGATCGCGGCGGCGATCCAGCGGTTGCGCAGGCCGTCGCGCAGCTCCTTGGCGGCCAGGGTGAAGACCGCGTTCACGCCGCCGGCTCCTCTCGGGTGTAGTGGGCGTAGAGCTCTTCCAGGCGCGGCGGCAGGATCTCGACATCGCTGACCACCGGCCCGATCTCGGCGATCCGGCGCAGGATCGGCATCTTCTCGCCATCGAGGCAGCTCAGGTCGAGGCTGCGGTCGTTGACCTTGTCGAGCCGGGCGGCGCTGCCGATGGCTTCGGCCACGGCGCCGGCCTGGCCGGGCTGCGCGGCGATGCGCAGCCGCACCGGCAGGCCGGCCTCGGCCCTCAGGGTCTCGAGGCTGCCGCAAGCCCTCAGCCGGCCGCGCGCCAGGATGGCCAGGCGATCGACCCGCGTCTCGATCTCGTTCAAGGCGTGAGAGGATATCAGGATCGTGGCGCCGGCCGCCTTCAGCTCGGCCAGGATCTCGAAGAGCTCCTGGCGCAGCGCCGGGTCGAGACCGGTGGTCGGGTCGTCGAGCAGCAGCAGGCGCGGCTCGCCGAGCAGGACCTGGGCCAGGCCGAGGCGCTGGCGCATGCCCTTCGAGTAGGTCCGGATCCGCCGCCGGGCCGCCTCGGCCAGGCCGATGCGCGCCAGCAGCGACTCCGCCAGGCGCGGCGACAGGCCCTTGAGCCGGGCGAAGAACCGCAGGACCTCCAAGCCGGTCATGCCGTCGTAGAGGGCGATGCTCTCCGGCAGGAAGCCGATGGAGCGGCGCGAGGCGACGAAATCGTGGCTCGCCACGTCGCAGCCGAGGACCTCCCGGCTGCCGGCGCTTGGCTGGGTCAGGCCGAGGATCAGCTTGATCAGGGTGGTCTTGCCGGCGCCGTTGTGGCCGAGCAGCGCCAGGCTCTCGCCGGCCTCGACCTCGAGATCGATGCTCTGCAGCACGCAGCGATCGCCGTAGTTCTTGGTCAGGCCGCGCAGGGCGATGGCGAGGGGAGGGCTCACCTCAGCCCGCTCCCGCGGTCCGCGCCGGCGGTGCCATGAGCGGCGCCTCGTCCAGGACTCCGCCGGGGCGCAGGCCCGGAAAGGCCGACTGGCTCCAGCGCAGAACATGCAGCGCCGGGCTGTTCAGCAGGAGCTTCGCCAGGGGGTGGCGCCAGACGACCTGGTCGACCAGGTCGTTCGGCCGATAGGGGCGGTCGGCGATGCCGTCGCCGTCGAGGTCGAAGGCGGCGTTGTCGCTCCAATAGTTGCCGCGACCCTCGGCGGACCAGAGGACGGTCCGGCTGCCGACGTACTTCACCTGGTTGCGGCTGCTGACGAAGGCGTTCTCGACGATCTCGTTGCGCTCCGACCCGGCCGTGAAGTGGATGCCGATATCGCAGCCCTCGAAATGGTTGCGCCGGATACGGTTCTTGTTGGCGTTGTAGATGAAGACGCACTTCTCGGCGCCGCCCGTCACTCGATTGCCTTCGATCGAGGAGTCATTGGCATAGTTCAGCAAGAGGCCGCGGTCCCGGTCGCCTTCCGAGCGGTTGTTGGTCACCGTCAGGCGGTTCGAGAACATCAAGGCGAAGCCGATGTGGTTGCCGCGCGAGACGTTGCCGCTGACCTCGCTGTCGTTCGTGTACATGTAGTGGATCGCGAAGCGCAGATCTTCGAACGCGTTGTCGCGGAAGCTGTTCCGCTTGCTGGTGGTGACGAAGATGCCGTCGCGGCCGAGGCGGATCCGGTTTGCCTCGACCACCGAGCCGGGCGTGTTCCAGAGCTGCACGCCATTGCCGCGCTCGTTCACGCGCAGGTCGCCGCGGCCGACGATCTCGTTGCCGCGCACCACCGCGTCTTCCGGGCCTTTCAGATAGACGCCGATCAGGTTGTCGATCACGCGGTTGTCGGCGATCAGGGCCCGGTCCGCGTCGACGGTCAGGAAGATGCCGCTGTCCTCGGTCTCGAGCTTGAGGCCGGAGCCGCGGATCTCCAGACCGCGGATCGAGACGTCCGGCGCCGTCACCGTGATCACGCTGCCCTGGCCGTTGCCTTCGACCAGGCTGCCCGGATCGCCGACGAGGCTCAGGGGCCGATCGACGACGATCGGGCCCCGATGCCGGCCCGGCGCCAGACGGAGGGTGGCGCCCGTGGGGGCGGCAGCAATGGCGGCCGCCAGCTTGTCCCCGCCGGGCGCGACCGTCACCGTCACCCCCGCCGCCTGAAGCGCGGCGGGGGTCAGGGCTGAGAGACAGGCGGCCAGGACGGCGGCCGCCCGTCTCCCGGCGATCCCAGGCCGGATCGCCCGCGGCATCAAGCGCCCCGCGGCTCGACCATCATTCTGCCGCGCATCTCCATGTGGAGGGCGTGGCAGAACCACTGGCAGTAGAACCAGTGGACCCCCGGACGGTCGGCCACGAAGGTCACCGAGGCGGTGGCCTGCGGGCCGATCTCGAAGGCGATGCCGTAGTTGGCCAGGGTCCAGCCGTGGGTCAGGTCGTCGACGTCGTCCTGGTTGGTGATGTAGACCGTGACCTCGTCGCCCTGCTTGACGGTGAAGGACTCGAGGCTGAACGAGGGCGCGACCGAGTGCATGTAGACGCGTACCTTGTTGCCATCGCGGATCACGCTGTCGCCCCAGTCCAGGTCGACGCCGTCGGCCTCGGCCTGCTTGCGGGCGTCCTCCCAGCTCGGGTCGTTGCGCTCCCAAGCCGTCCGCGGGTTGACGATGTCGCTGCGCACGATGATGCAGTCATGCGGCTCGGCGAAGGTCGGGCCGTCGTGGACGACCTTCATCTTGTCGCCGGTGATGTCGATGAGCTGCTCGTTCTCCGGCTTCAGCGGACCGACGTTGATGAAGCGGTCCTTGGAGAACTTGTTGAGCGAGACCAGCCATTTGCCGTCGGTTTCCTTGGTCTCGCCCATCGAGGCGTGGTTGTGCCCCGGCTGATACTGCACGTCCACCTTGTCGAGGATCGGGTTGACGTCCTCGCCGTTAAACTTGCGGATCGCCAGGTCCATGCTCCACTTGGCGATCTGGCTGTCGAGGAACAGGGTCGTGTAGCAGTTGCCCTTGTCGTCGAAGGCGGTGTGCAGCGGCCCGAGGCCGAGCTCCGGCTCGGCGACGATGGCCCCGCGCGGCTCGATCCTGTCGGCGAAGACGTCCGGCAGCTTGGTCACGTCGATGACCGAGACCGTCGGCGAGAGCTTGCCGTTGATCACCACGTGCCGGCCGTCCGGCGCGGTGTTGCAGCCGTGCGGGCTGTTGGAGATCGGGATGTAGCGCGTGAAGCGCGAGCCCTTCTGGCCGTTCAGCACCGGCACGCCGCTGATCTCCTCGGCCTCGCCGGCGGCCACGGCGGCTTCGATGGCCTTGATATCGAAGACCACCGCCCAGTCCTGCTCGTTGGAGGTCATCTGCTCCAGGGTGACGCCTTCCTCGCCGTTGTAGCAGGTGGAGAAGGCGTAGAGGCCCTGGTAGTCGGCGTCGCAGTTGTCGAGGTTGCCGTCGACGATGACCTGCCAGGCGACGGTCATGCTGTCGCCGTCGATCGCGGAGAAGACCGAATGGTACTTCTCCGGCTCGTCGAGGATCATGCCGTCGTTGGGAATCGGGATCCGGTGCTCGCCGTTGGCGAAGATGTAGCCGGTCCGCGGGAACTTCTGGGGCCGCATGCCGTGGATGTCGGCGGCATTGGGGATCTCGATGATCTTGTCGACCTTCATGACGTCGCAGCGGATGCGGGCGACGCGCGTGTTGGCCTTGTCGTTGATCCAGAGGTAGCGGCCGTCGTAGGTGCCGTCGGTGAAGGACATGTGCGGATGGTGGGCGTCGCCGTTGTGGTAGACGCCGCCGCGGGTCTTGAGGAACTCCTTGGTCTCCGGCAGCAGGCCCTCGGTGAGGATCTTGACGCTCTCGTTGGTTTGGCCCCAGCCGGTCGCGCTGCAGCGATTGAAGACCGGGATGCGCATCAGCTCGCGCATCGAGGGCAGGCCGAGGATCCGCACCTCGCCGGTCTGGCCGCTGCTCCAGAAGCCGTAGTAGTCGTCGAGCTCGCCGGGCCCGACATGGGCCGTCTCGGCCGCTTCGGCCGAGCGCCCGGCAAGCAGCGAGCCGCCGACGATGCCGCCGGTCGCGGCCGCGCCGCCGGCCAGGCCGGCCAGGGCCGCGGCCTTGGCGGAGCCGGTCATGAGGCTGCGCCGGCTGATGCCCTGCTTCTGCTTCTTCAACTCTTTCAGGTTTGCCATGGACTATTCCTCCTCTCGTCAGTCGGAGTTGGGAAGACTGGGAACTTGTCGTGCCGCGATGGCGCCGCCGAGAGCGGCGGCACCGGTCGGGGGCTTGTCCGAGGCGAGGGCGGCACGCCGCTCCCGCTTCAGTCGCTTCTGAATCATGACCGGACAGCGCCGGTCGTCGCGGTAGAGCGTCTGGCAGTGCAGGCAGTAGAGACACTCGTTGGGATTGATGTGGCCCTCGGGGTGGATCGCCTGGACCATGCATTCGTTCGCGCAGCGCTGGCAGGGCGCGCCGCACTCGCGGTAGCGGCGCAGCCACTCGAAGGTGCGCAAGCGGCCGGGGATCGCCAGGGCCGCGCCGAGCGGGCAGAGGTAGCGGCAGTAGAAGCGCTCGACGAAGAGGCCGACGATCAGCAAGCCGACGGCGAAGGCGACGAAGGGCCAGTCGCGGATGAACTTGAGAATGATCGCGGTCTTGAAGGGCTCGACCTCGGCGAGCTGCTCGGCCCAGGCCAGGGAATAGAGCGACACGCCGAAAAGCACGAGAAAGATCATGTACTTCAGGGGCCAGAGCCGCTCATGCAGCCACCAGGGCACGGCGACCTGCGGGATCCTGACCAGCTTGGCCGCGCGGTTCAGCAGCTCCTGCAGGGCGCCGAAGGGGCAGAGCCAGCCGCAGAAGGGCCCGCGGCCCCAGAACAGCAGCGAGCCGGCGACGGCGAACCAGAGCACGAAGATCAGCGGCTCCATCAGGAAGTACTCCCAGCTGAAGTCGGTGATCAGCGCGTTGAAGAAGGTCATCACGTTGACGACCGAGAGCTGGGCGTTGGCGTAGAAGCCGATCCCGAAGAGCGTGAAGGTCAGGAAGGCGATGCGCAGGCCGTCCGTCAGGCGCGGGCGTTTCACCAGCCAGTCCTGGAAGAAGAAGATGACGGTCAGGACGCCGAGCGCGGCGCCGAGGGTGCCGACCTGCCAGGCCTTTTCTCGCCAGAGCCTTTGCCAGAGAGGCTGGTCCGACAGCGGGCCGACGTTCTCGGCCGCCTCGCTCGGCGCCGGCGCCTCGACCGGGATCAGGAAGTGGTCCGGCGGCCGGTAGCCGAGATCGAAGGTCAGATAGGCCTTGTCGGTCGGTCCGGTGTCGCGGCCGACCAGCAGCTCGATGCGCCAAGGCTCGGTGGGATCGAACTCGACCATTTCCGGAATACGGAAGAGGTCGACGTCGGGCAGGTCCGGCGCGTCGGCGGCGGCGATGGAGCCGAGGCGCTTGTGATCCTTGTCGCGGAAGCGGACCGAGTTGTCGCCCTGGATCATCTGGAAGCGGTCGAAGATGCCGCCGCGCACGTAGCCCGAGCCCTTGAAGGAGTAGCGGCCTTCGCCGGCCAGCAGGATGGCGTGCTGCCCCGGCTTCAGGCGGTTCGTCAGGTTGCGGTACTCGTTGTCGCCCAAGAGGCTGCGGCCGATCGGCGGGATCGAGACCAGGGCGGCGTAGAGCGCGATGAAGCTCTCCTCCGGCGCGCCCTCCTCGGGCCGCTGGGCGGCGATCAGGTCGCCGGAGGCCTCGAAGGCGGCGTTGATGTCCGCCAGGGAAAGCGACAGCCGGCGCAGGGAGCCGTCGCCGAGCAGGGTCTGCCAATCGAGCGGCTCGCCCTCGCTCATGTCCAGCGTCATGCGCGGGCCGGCGGGGCGCTCGGTCTCCGGCTCCAGGCCGCCAAGGCCGAGGCGCCGCGCCACCTTGATGCCGGAGCGCAGGATGCTGTCGTCGATCACCATGATCGTCACCGTCGCGCCGCTGACGATGTCGAGCTCGTGCTCGGCTTGGCTTGCCCGGGCCAGGGCGGGGATGTCGAGGCCGACATAGCGATCGATGACGGCGGTGATCTTGTGCTCGGGGATGCCGATCAGGACGATCGGCTCGTGGTGCTCGACCAGCTTGCTGCCGACCACCCGACCCGCCGGATCCAGCCCGACGACGATGTGAATCGGCTTGCCGGAATAGCCGACCGCATTGGCGAAGTCGGCATTGAGGAAGACCTGGCCGATCGTCTCGCCATCGCGCAGCGCCGGCACGACCGGCGGCTCGCCGACCGGATCGCCGAAGCGCTCGGCCGTCGGCACGATCTCGCTCGGCTGCAGCGTCTTCAGGAAGCGCTGCAGGTGGCTGGCCGCCATGCTCTCCGCGCCGCCGCCGAGCAGCAGGAGGAGCGTCAGGAGCAAGCCGGAGGCCCGGCGCGCCCGCTCGGCGGCCGGACGCCTCAACGCTTGGTTCTGCCTCGTGCCAATAGAAAAGCGTTTTGCCATAGACGCTTGGCTGTCCCGCTCGGGAGGGGACGGGTGCCCTCATTGCTGTAATAGCTCTAGGGCTGTGGTCCCCGGCCCGCCTTGACCACGGTCAAGGTATCGGGCCTGTCTTGGGGCGACGCTGCGGGCTCGGTGGAGAGGTCGAAGGACACCCCGTCTTGACGCGCATCGCGCCCGGCTCTCTGGCTGGACTCCTCGCCATCGCCGCGTCCCTCGAGCGGAATGTCGCCGAGCGGTGCCAGGCGATCTGCGTGGAGATCGAGGCCGGCGAGCGGGCGGAGCCGACCGGGGCGCTGGCGCGGCTCGGGGCCGAGGCCGCGGCACGGGCCGAGGCTCTGACGACGGAAGCCTGCTCGATGGGCATCGCCGCGGCGCCGAGCCCGTCCGAGCTGCGGCTGCTTCTGGCCGACATAGAGCTGGAGCCGCCGCTCGACGACCACGCCGGCCGGAGCCTCTATCGTGCGCTGGCCTGGGTCGTCGAGAGCCATCGACACGCCTTTCGCATCTTCAGCTACCTGGCGGCCCATGCCGGCGGTGCCGAAGCCGGTCGCCGCGCGGAACGGCTGGCGCAGGACAAGCTCGACGCGGCGGCGCTCGCGCGCCGCGAGCGGCGCCTGGCCTATCACCGCGATCGCACGATGGGCCGGCCGGATGCGCGCGCCCTGGCGGGGCGCGTGCAGGGCGTCGAGGATCTGCGGGCCGCGGCCTGGGCCTTGGAGGACTCGATCGCCGCCTGCCTCGCCGACACCGGCGCGACCCGCGACGGCGAGAGCCTGAGGATCACCCGCAAGCTGATCCTGTCCCTCGGATCGGCGGCAGAGAGCGATGAAGGCCTGGTCTGGGACGTCGGCGGCCTGGTCAGCCGGAGCGGCGGGACCTCGGCCGCCTTGGGCGGGCTCGACCGGGCCTTCGACTTCTACGATGCCGTGCTCACCCGGGCCGCCAGCGAGGAGACGCTGATCCTGGCCCAGCGCCTGGCCGAGGCCAGTCTCGAGCGTATCGGCCTGCTCAGGCGCGGCCCCGCGGTCGACCGCTAGAGCGTTTTCCGCTCACGCGGACTCACGGCACCGGCCCGCTCCCGTCCGATCGGAAAACGCTCCAGTTACCTACCACGTGGGCCGTTCCCCGGGTTCAACCGGCGTCGCGGCGCTCGCCTTTGGGCATCACAGCGCCGGTGAAGTCGGCGCCGGCGAGCTTGGCATCGTCGAGCTGCGCCGAGCTGAGGTCGGCGTCCATGACCAGGGCGTTGGTCAGATTGATGCCGACCAGGTTCGAGGGGTAGCTCTTGCCGGTCGGGCGGCCTTGGTCGTCGAGCATCTGCAAGACGCCCAGCTTGGCGCGGATCAAGGTGGCATCGGTCAGGTTGGCGCCGCGGAGATTGACGCCCTCGAGCCGGGCGTCGCTGAGATCGGCCTCCCTCAGGTTGGCGCCGGAAAGGTCGGCCATGGCCAGGTTGGCCTGACGCAGGTCCGCCCCGGTGAGATCGGCGCCCGCGAGGTGGGCGACGCTGAGGTCGGCCTCGGCCAGGTTGAAGTGGCTGAGGTCGCAGTTCGGCAGCTCCAGGCGCTCGCCCTCGCTCCCCCTGGTCTCGACCCAGCGCTTGTGCTGGGCCAGCAAGGCATGGATGTCGGCGACCGGATCGTTGACCGCCGGCAGCACGGTCGCGTTGTCGGTCAGGGCCTTCTCGATGGTCGAGAGGTCCATGTTGGCCTCGGCCAGGATGGCCCCTTGCAGGTTGGCGCCGTCGAGATCCGACTCCCGCAGGTCGGCGCCCGCCAGGCAGGCGCCGGTCATGTCGGCTTTCTTGAGATCGGCGCCCGCCAGATCGGCGCCGCTCAGGTCCGCGCCGACCAGGATGGCGCCGCCGACCTTGGCGCCGGCGAGGTTGGCATTGCGCAGGTTCGAGCCTTCCAGGCGGGCGCCTTGCAGGTCGGCGTTGGTCATCACCGCGCTGGAGAGGTCGGCCCCGGAGGCGTTGGCGTCGACCAGCACGGCCTCCTTCATGTTGGCGTGGCTGAGATTGGAGCAGCGGGTCTGGGATTCGCTCTGGGAGCCGGCGTCGAGCAGCAGGCCGCCGCGCAGGTCCGCGCCGCGCAGGTTGGTGCCGAGCAGGGTCGCGCCGTTCAGGTCGGCGCCGCGCAGATCGGCGTCGGTCAGGCTGGCGTGGGTCAGGTTCGCTTCCCGCAGGTCCGCGGTGAAGAGATCGCACTCGCTGAGGTCGGCGGCGGTCAGGTTGCAGCGGCGCAGCTTCGCGCCGGAGAGCTTGGCGCCGCGCATCAGGACGCGCGGCAGCTCGTAGCCGGAGAGCTGCGCCATGGAGAGATCGGCGCGCACCCCGCCTCTCTGCTGTTTGACCCAAAGCCGGTGCTTGTGAAGCGTGCTGACCAATTCTTGGGGAGTCATGGTTTCGCTCCCTATGCCTTTCCCAGGGCCGGATAATCCAGTCGACGTAAGTCAGAAGGGTTCCTTTACCTGCGTAAGATAGGGTCAGCCGGTTAACGATATCTGGACGACAAGGCGATGGTTAAGGCTTCCTCAAGAGTCGTGGCCGGCCCCACCGGCGAATACCGCTTCGAGGTCATGGTCTGCCGCGACGGCCGCTGGGTCATCGACGGCGTGATGGCGGAGGAGGCCGCGGCCCGGACCCGGGCCGAAGGCCTGATCAACAGCCGGGCCTGCGAGGAGGCCAAGGTCACCCGCCAGCTCCTGCGCCGGAACGGCGAGGGCTTCTCGAGCGAGATCCTGCACCTCAAGGCGAGGGGCAGGGAGGCAAAGACCTTTGCCCTGTCGGGCGATCCGGCCAGGGCGCCGATCTGCGCCAGCCTGGAGGATCTCTACCGCTGGGAGACTAGGCGTTTCCTCGCCACGCTCTTGCGCGGCTACCTGCAGCACCACGCCCTGACCCCCTCCGAGCTGCTGTACCATTGGCGCCATGCCAAGGCGCTGCTGGACAGCGGCAGCTTGCCCTACGACGCCCTGCGCCGCGTGGCGGCGGTGCAGGCCGAGCGGGAGGGCGCGGCCGCCGAGGAGCGGGTCGCCGCTCTCGAGGTGATCCTTCAGGAGGCGATCGAGCGGAGCCAGGAACTGCAGGCCTCCAGCCGGGCCTTCATGGAGGGCCGTTCCATCGCGCCGGACTCCCTGCCGCCGCTCAAGGGCGTCGCCGGTCTCGATGCCCGGGCGCTGGCGGCGGCCAGCCTGTCGGGCTCACTGGCGCGGGTCGGCCACCTGGAAGGCAAGCTGACGGCCTTGCTCGACCTGCTGCCGGAGGCCGGGCAGGGCTGGTTCGCCTGCGTCGAGGAGATGGTCGCCGAGTGCTTCTTCTTCGCCGAGAGCCTGGAGATCGCCTTCCCGGATCTCGCCGACCGCATCAGCCTGATCCAGGCCCTGGCCGACATGGTGGAAGGCCGCGACACGGCACCGGCGATCCGCCGCTCGCCGCGCCTGGCCGCCTTGGCCAAGATGATCGGCTACGGCAGCGCGCCGCATTGCCAGGGCGCGCTCAGGGCGTGGCTGGCACCGATGATCCGCGGCCGCGAGCCCCTGGACCGCAACCGCCCGGCCAACGAGGTGCGCCTGATCGAGCAGCTCTCGCGCCGGCTGCGCCGCGCCGACGGCGCCTGGATCGGCGGCGAGCCGGTGGCCAAGGCGGTCGAGCAGCGCCGCGCCCGGACCCGCGAGAAGACCCTGCGCGGCCTCGGCATGGATTCCGCGGCTGACGCCCTGGGACGCAGCGCCGTCCGCCGTTGAGCGAACGCCCCGCGTTCAGCTTGGGCGTCCGATGACGACGACTCACGCCGTCGGACCTCTCCGGGCGCAGAGACTCGCTGTCGCTTGGAAGGGGTGGCCTGCCACCCGAAGCTCGAAGAGCGAAGGGTGGTGCCCAGGGGAGGAATTGAACCACCGACACCGTGATTTTCAGTGTTTGTAGCCACTTGCCCAGTAGACACTCAATCGGATCTAGGGTTCCGAATTCTCCCCAGACTAAACAAATCCCAGGAATGACACTTAGCATGATCGTTCTGTAACAATCGAAAAAAGCCATGCCCGGTTGCGCAGGGCCTCCAGAGTGTCAGGCACCCAAAACCGAAGTCACAATACTGCCGGGGGCGGTGGTTCGTCCGTTGGGAAGAGCCAGGCACTATCTATAGATGGATGTAATTTACGCCTCTATCAGCCTAAGATATCATGGAATTCTAGGCAGTCGAGCCGTTGTTCAATTCGATCAAGAGAAGCGAATGACACTTAAGGACTTGCTCGAGAAATGGGGCCTGACGTCGCTCAGAATCAAGGCACCACTTCTCGACATGGAATGGCAGCCGATGGACGCTGACAAGACTGCAGCCTGGGAACTCTACGTCGAGTTGATCACTCGCGTCGCGACTCAGCGCCTCCATCCCGGTGAAGGCGACGAGGCCGCAGCCCTGGAGAGCGTTTACCAGATGTTTCCTCTCACCCGGGACACCATAAAACGCAACGGGCGTCACTGCATCAGTTTCACTCGTATCGCTGTGGTCGTCCTCAACCAGAAGATTCGCCCGTTCACGGCCAAGTGGCACGCGACGGTTCTCGCCGGCGGCTTCAGTCCCGAAGAAAGAGTGCAGTTCTGTGCCGAGCTTCGTGTCTTGCAAACCGATCTGCGCAACTACACCCGGCTTCTCGCCGATCTGGCGGAAGTGGAGGACCTGACGGATCTTGACGCCGTCTGACCGATGGCTGAGCGGCAGTCTTCATATGACATTTTCCTCAGCTACAATCGCCGTGATCAACGCGTCGTCGAGCCTCTCGCACAGGCCCTTCGCGAGCGCGGTCTGCGCGTATTTAAGGACGACTGGTACCTGCAACCCGGCCAGTTTTGGCCGGACGCGCTAGAGAAGGCGCTCGATGAATGTGCCGCCGTTGCCGTTGTCATTGGCCGCAACGGTCTCGGCGTTTGGCAGAAACGCGAGGTGGCCCTGTCCCTCGACCGCCAGGGCCGGGAATCCAGTCCTGGCGGCCACGTCGTGCCGGTCATTCCGCTGCTCCTGGAGCCTGGTGCCGAGCGCCAAGCCGGGCTCGGTCTTCTGATGCAGAACACGTGGATCGAGGCTTGGGAACCGCGGGCGGTGGACCTAGTCGCCGGTGCTGCCCGGGGCAAGATCCCGGCGGAACTCCACGGAGAGAGCCATACGGACCCACGAACTATCATCTGTCCCTACCGCGGACTGAGCGTCTTCCGGGAGGAGGACGCTGCCTTCTACTTCGGCCGTGGTCCCGACGTGAAGCGGTTGGCTGAGGCGGTGATCAATCATCGGCTAGTCGCCATCGTCGGGCCCTCGGGTAGCGGCAAGTCCTCGCTAGCCCGCGCCGGCCTGGTTCCGCGCCTCCGCCGGCAGACTCACGATCACGTTTGGCAGTTCGCGGAGATGGTGCCGGGGCGCGATCCATTTCTCGCCCTGGCGCGAGCGCTATTGCCTCTGCGCGAACCCGAGCGGGTGCTGGCTTGGTCTGAGAACGAGATCGATGCCGAGTGCGAGGCGCTCGGCCAGCGCCTCGAGCGCCTGGGCGCCGAGCACCTCATGCTAGTCATAGTGCAGATCCTGGAGAAGGAGCCAGGCACCAGCCACCTACTGCTCCTGGTCGACCAGTGGGAAGAGCTCTATACCCACCGACCGGCAGAGGAAGAAGCTGCGACGCGGCACGGTGAACGGGTTCGCACCTTCGTTGATACGCTGTTGAAGGCCTCTCCGAGTGGCGCGCTGCGCACCGTCATCACTCTGAGGGCGGACTACTGGGGCGAGATCCTCAACGAGGAGCGGTTGGCTTCCCGGCTGCCCGACGTAGCGATCGTCCACTTGCGTGCGCTGGACCGCGATGCCCTGGAGATGGTCATACGCTGTCCTGCCGGAATTACTGGCCTGACGGTCCCGGACGCCCTGGTAGAAGTGCTTCTGAATGACGCTGTCGGCCAGGCCGGCGACCTGCCCCTGCTCGAGTTTGCTCTGGAGCATCTTTGGGCCAAACGTATTGTCGAGACCAATTCGCTGACCCTCGACGCCTACCGCTCCATAGGGGGCATATCGAACGCCATCGTCCGTCGAGCCGAGGCGGTTTATGCCAACCTGTGCCGGGCGCAACGGAACGCGGTCCCCGGCGTCTTCGCCGCACTCGTCCAGGTCGGCCAGCAGCGTGCCGACCTGCGCCGTCGGGCTCGCCTAGGAGAGCTTAGCGCCGCCGGGCAAGCCGTTGCGCGGCGGCTTGCAGACGAACGGCTCCTAGTCACGAGCCGCGACTGGACTAGCGGCGACGACTTGGTTGAAGTCGCCCACGAAGCCCTGCTGCGCCACTGGCCCAAGCTGCGTGATTGGATCGAGGACCGGCGGAACGCCCTGCTCACCGTACGCCAACTCCAGGTGGACACGCAGACTTGGCTTGAGAAGCAGCGGAGCCCCGACTACCTCTGGTCCCACGAGCGAGCGCGCGAGGCGGCTTCGGCGCTGAGGCGGCTTGGCTCGGAGGTTGTGCTGGGCGATGAAGAGTGCGCGTTCCTCGGCCCCATTGACGCCGATGCCATGCTTTCAGAGATAGAGCGTCCCGAGACAACGCACGCGCGCCGCGCCTTCATTGGGGAGCGTCTCGCCACAATTGGTGACCCTCGCAAAGGTACAGGTCTTCGAGATGCGGACGGCTTGCCAGACATTGAGTGGTGTCTGGTTGAAGGCGGAGAGGTAACGATCCAGATCAGGTCCAACCCAGATGATCCTAACTCGGAGGTCATTGACACTCTGACGAGGTACGTGGCGTCCTTCCGGATCGGGCGCTATCCAGTCACTGTAGTCCAGTTCCAGGCTTTCCTCGCCGATTGCTACGTCGAAGGGAAATGGCGGTTGCCGCCTGAGTTCTCTTTCTTACCAGACGACCACCAGCCACCGACGCACCAGGCGCGCTACGGCAACTACCCCGCTGACAGTATCAACTGGTACGATGCTGCTGCCTTTTGTCACTGGTTGGGCGCGCGCTTGGACAACGAGGTCCGACTGCCGACAGAGTTTGAGTGGCAGCTGGCGGCCGCAGGCGGCGAATTGAGTAGTACGTATCCCTGGGGTTCAGATTGGAACCCGCTGCGAGAACCCTGGCGAGCCAACACGGTTGAGAGCGAGCTCAACCGCGCCACAGCAGTCGGTCTCTATCCACTTGGTGCATCCAAGGCGGGGATCCAGGACATGGCGGGAACCGTTTGGGAGTGGTGTGGCAACTGCTTCGATGATCCGGACATATCCGGGTTGTGCTGTAGCCGAGAAGCCTTTCGTGTCCTGCGCGGCGGATCCTGGAGCCGTGATCAGGCTCGCGCCCGCTGCGCCTACCGAAACTGGTACTTCCCGTTCGGCCGTGACGGCAGCCTCGGATTTCGATTGTTGTGTTCGTCTATGTCTTAGGACTGGCGATTCCTGACTTTTCTAGGAGCGGGGGCTTTGCGAACTGGGTGGCCCGAATTGGGGGTTGGATGGGCTCGAAGTTTGGCCCTCTGCATGACCTGCAACTGGAACCCATTGCGCCGAAGCGAATGCGATCAATCAATCGGACCTTTCCAACCTAAGGCTCGTTCGGATAGCGATGCAGTAGACGCCCGGCAAAGGCACCTCTTCCACGCGTGCTGCCGTGCCTGCGTGACTACATTGGAGTCATACGATGCCTTGGGAATGCTGAAGTGAACTAGCCGATTAGCAATAGGAAGGAATGGTGCCCAGGGGAGGAATTGAACCACCGACACCGTGATTTTCAGTCACGTGCTCTACCAACTGAGCTACCTGGGCAGGGTCTCGTGCGGGCAGGCGAG
>JANQLT010000137.1 GCA_028280455.1 Kiloniellales bacterium | reverse complement strand
CCGGTGCCGTCCGATCGGAAAACGCCCTAGCGGGCTGCGTCTGACGTCGCACACCGGTCAGCGATGAGCGGACTCTTCTCGGACCGTACTGCGTTCAAGAACCACGCGGGCTTTCCCCGCTTCGCTGCGGGCGCGCCGTCGCGCTTGCGAAGGCTCGATGGGTTCCGCTCATCAAGCCTTTGTACCAGCCTGCGTTGTCGCCGCTCGTCGGTCGGTTGCGGCAAGCGAAACACGGGCGACCAGGAACGCAAGCTCCTTTGCATTGAGCAGGCCACTGCGCCAGATCCAGAGGGCAAAGCCGGCGAGCAGCAGAGGTGCCAGCCAGGCATCGGCGACGGGGGCGGCGTACATCACAAGGACCAGGACGGCTGTGGCCCCGAGAGGCGCCAGCCACCAGGCCCGCCCCTGGCGGCCGTCGAGGTCGTTGAGGAAGTGGACGCCCAGGGCGCAGCCGACCAAGACCGCAAGGATCACGGCTAGGCTGGCGCCCGACAAACCCAGCAGAGGGTAGGCAATGACCATCGCCGAAATCTGTGCCACGAGCATCGACAGCGTGACCACGACGGCCCGTCTGTGCTGGCCGAGTGCGTTCAGGATCTGACAGGAGAGAATGGCGACGGCATAGGGCCCGGCAATCCAGGTGAGGTCGGCGAGCACGTCGCCGGCGACCCGGTAGCCGGGGCCGAGCAGAAGCTCGAGGCCCCACGCCGCATAGGCCTGGGTCGGAACCGCGATCAAGGCACCGGTCAGAAGTGCCCCTTTCACGAGGATCGAGATCGCCGCGATGTCGCCGACCTGACCGCGCCGACGGGCTCTGCCGATGGCGGGGACCAGCGCCACGCCGAGCACGGTTGGCAGGATCAGCAAGGTTGTCAGGAACTGCATTGCGAGACCGAAGCCAGCGATGGCCGTGGCCTCGCTCGCGAGGAGTTTGACCACGACAAGGCCGCTTTGTGCGAAGAGCGTGAGGCAGCCGATTCCGATGGCCAGGGTTACCGAGATTCGCGCGATTCGGCGCAGCAGTCGTGGCTCCAAACCGGGCTTCAGTCCATGGCCCTTGCGCTGTGCCATGAGCGAAAGTGCGTAGAGCGCCTCGATAGCCCGCATGCCGCCATGCAGCGCGCATATCGCTAAGACCCCCGCACCGCTGATCAAGAGAAGCAGACCGATCCCCGCTTCGAAGCCGCGAAACAAGGTTTCCGTGCGCGGGATCCAGGCGGCGTCCTCCAGGGCCGTCGACCATTCACGGCACCAGTCGCCGAAGCTGCGGGCCACGAGCGCGAGCAGGAAGAAGGGCAGTGCCTGTCCGAACAGCGAGTCGCTTTCATGCAACAGCAGGAATCCGACACCGGCCGAGAGCGCGACCGATGTGGCGATCGAACGGAGCGTAAAGCTATGCCCCACAAGCCGGCCGCGCCTACCTGCACGGCGACCGAGTCGCGTGGCCAGGAACACGCCCTGTCCGAAGCTGGCGAAGACCATCAGCGCCAGGTAGACCGCCATGCCGTAGAGGTAGACCGCGACCTGATCAGGACTGAGGAATCGCGCGATTACCAAGAGATAGAGAAAGCGAATGATCCGCCCGGAGAGTTGAGTGCCGAAGAGCGCCAGAAAAGTCGCCGTCAGAGGCGTTGTGCGAAAACTCGCAGCGGTGGGTAGGCGCTCGATCCAAGCCAAGGTCGCCGTCCCTTCGCTTGTCTATTGCCAGTGGCTCAAGTCGCGGCCGATCAATTCGGCGAGTTGTGCATTCAGCGGGGCGAAGGTCGTGGCGAGTTTCTCCCTGGTCTTTCCGTCCATCGGCGGATAGCGGAAGGGTCGTTGGTTCAGCGCGCGCAGCGGCGCGATGATCGACCGGTCGACACGATAGCGAATCGGCCGAGGCACCAGATGCCGGTAGACGCGACCGACGGGCTCGGGCGGCACGATGAGGCCACGCTGAAGCAGGCGCGAGCGGGGCATGGCGGCGCCGTTCTGCTCGTTCGTTGTGTCGATTGTCGAAGCCTCGGGGTCGAGGCCAAGCCAGCGCAAGACCTCCAAGACGCTGCTATGCGGTTCGGCCCGTAAGTCTTCGGCAAGGCAAACGTGAATTTGGCTGCGATCAAAGAGCGCGACATAGCGGCTGAGCTGCTCGAAATAGCGCCCGTGGCCGAGGTAGGTGAGCTCGTTGCGATCGCGTATCGTGCCTGCGGCGCGTTTGGCTTCCTGCGCGAGCGCGCTTTCGAAGCTCGACTCCGTCTCATAGCCCTCGCGGCGCGCAAACCAATAAGCCGAATAGGCCCGCTCGATCGGATTTCGCAAAACGGCGATCAGCCGCATGTCGGGATTGTAGTCGCGGACCCGTGCTGGTGAATCAGGGTGATAGAGCAAATGCACGAAGGAGCCACCGATGAGCCGCTCTTCGCCCAGGTCTCGATAGAAGTAGTCGAAATCCTGCTCGCGGACCTCGTTCGAGCCCGCGTCAACGAAGATCGGCAGATCCTTGCGCTCGGGCATGTAGATCTCAGGATGCTGCCCGAGATAATCGTGCAGGGACGTCGTGCCGCACTTCTGTGCGCCGATAATCAGGAAATCGATCTTCCGGTTCATGATTCGCTGTGCTGGTCGTTCCTGTCCCTCTCCGCCGTAGCGCTGACAGGCCGGTGCAGCAGCGTCACCTTGCCGACGGTCTTGCTGACTTCGAAAGCACCCCGGCCCAGGATCTCGCGGATCAGTCGTGCTGGCCCCAGCTCTGGATCCAGCGAGTCGTCGAAGGCAATCTTGGCCTCGTCGGTCAAATGAGGAAACCAGCATTCAAAGTCGCGCTTCACGCCCTCGTAGCTATGGTCGCCGTCAATCCAGAGGAGCCCGATGGGCTTGCGCCAACCAGGCGCGACGGTAGCGCTGTCGAGATTGATCAGTCGAACCTCTTCGAAGCAGCCGCTGCGCAACATGTTGCGATAGAAGGCGCCGCGGTCCGCGGGGCCGAAGTTGCCGCCGAGCACGCCAGAAAAGGGCTCGTGCGGCTCGATCGCGAAGACGGGAGGCCCGAGGCCGGCTCTGGCGCCGAGCGCCAAGGCGACGGTCGAACGACCCCGATAGCTGCCGATCTCGAGGATGCAGCCGTCTTCGACTTGGCGCGCAAGATCGTAGAGCAGTGCAGCTTCTTCGACGGCGAGCCAGCCTTCAACGCCATCGAGCGCCTTCAAATGCGCGGGCGTCGGGCCCTCGGCAACCCGTTGCTTCAGGCGTCGGAAGAAGCTGCCCGTGCTGCTGCTGCTCGCGGTCACGAAGGTCATGTCACGCGTCCCGTGAGATAGCCGGTGGCGTAAGGCGGCAGGACGAGCGGCATCAGTGCCAGATCCCAAGCTTTCATGCCGTGCGTCGGATCCGGCGAGCCGCCGAAACGGGCACGGTTGAGACCGGCGAAGTAGAAGCGCTTGACCAACCAGCGATAGGAGATCCGCTCCGGCAGGATCTGGTGCTCGATGACGGCATCGCCGTTGTAGATAACGCGGTGGCCCGACGCCGAAGCGCGCCGACAGAGGTCGGTCTCCTCGCCGCCAAACAGTCGGCCGTCTCGCCGGCCAAGGTCGGTACGGAAGACGGCCTGGTCGCAGAGGCGGCTGATGTTGAGGCCGAAGCTGGCGCCGACGATCTTGTGCACATCGCGCTCACCGGGGCCCAGGTCGAGCAGCGAGTACTGCTCCCAGACCAGGCGCGAGCGACTCGCCAGCAACGGCCGGCTATGCCAGCGGGGCAAGATCCGACCACCTGCCACCGCCACGTCCGGTCGCGACAAGCTGCGGCCGAGCTCCGCGGCCCAATCCGGCGCGGCGACGGCGTCGCTATCGAGGTAGAGCAGGATCTCGTTCCGGCAGAGTCCGATCGCCTCGTTGCGGGCGTGCGATAGGCCCTTCGCCTCGATTTCGAGATAGACGAAGTCGATGCGATCGCTGCTGAGGTCTTGGCAGGCGATGCGCAGATCATTGCTGGGGGATTGGTCGAGGAACAGGACATCGCCCTTCACGTTCCGCTGCCGAGCCAGGCTTTCGAGGGCCTCACGGAGCAGCCAGTCCGGCTCCCGGTAACGGGTCAGGGTCATGGAGAGCGGCTGATCGCCCGGCATGGACGCTCGATCGGCCGTCCGTTCGCTACCGTTCATGGAGTCTTCCGGATTGCGGTCTGCTGGCGGTGCAGCCTAGCGAGGCGGCGGTTAAGGTCCGATAAACAGATCCGGCTGGGCGTAGTGGCCGAGCACCGAGACCAGCCCCGACCAAGACTCCCCTTGCCCGTGGCCGGCTCATTTCCGATAGTGGGGTCGGGAGGTTGGCCGCGGACGGACCGCTCGCCAACCCGGTCAGGTCCGGAAGGAAGCAGCCGTAACGAGTTCCGGTCCGGGTCGCCGGTTCAGCCTCCCGCTTCGCGCCCGAGGCAGAGCCGACTCAGCCGAACCCGATGAACGATACCGCCGCCGCGCCCCCGTCTGAGCCGGATCTTGGCCTGGGCGGTGGGGAGTCCGGTGGTGGCGAGTCCGGCGGCGCCTACCGGGTCCTGGCGCGGAAGTACCGGCCGGCCCGCTTCGCCGACCTGATCGGCCAGGAAGCCCTGGTCCGCACCCTCAGCAACGCGATCCGCAGCGGCCGGGTCGCCCATGCCTTCGTGCTGACCGGCGTGCGCGGGGTCGGCAAGACCACCACGGCGCGCATCTTGGCCCGGGCGCTCAATTGCGTCGGCCCCGACGGCACAGGCGGGCCGACCGACGACCCCTGCGGCGTCTGCGAGCACTGCCGCGCGATCGCCGACGACCGCCACGTCGACGTCATCGAGATGGACGCCGCCAGCCGCACTGGCATCGACGACATCCGCGAGCTGATCGAGGGCGTGCGCTATCGGCCGGTCTCGGCGCGCAACAAGGTCTACATCATCGACGAGGTGCACATGCTCTCGCGGCAGGCCTTCAACGGCCTGCTGAAGACTCTGGAGGAGCCGCCGGAGCACGTGGTCTTCGTGTTCGCTACCACCGAGATCCGCAAGGTGCCGGTGACGGTGCTGTCGCGCTGCCAGCGCTTCGACCTGCGCCGGGTCGAGCAGGCCGAGCTGGCCGGCTATTTCGCCGAGATCGCCAAGCGCGAGTCGGTGGGCGTGTCCGAGGAAGCGCTGGCGATGATCGCCCGCGCGGCCGACGGCTCGGTGCGCGACGGCCTGTCGCTGCTCGACCAGGCGATCGCCCTCTCCGGCGCCGGTCCCGAAGCTGGCGGCGAGGCCGGGGCGGTCTCGGTCGAGGCCGGGCGGGTGCGCGAGATGCTCGGCCTGGCCGACCGCAGCCGCGGCCTCGACCTCTTCGAGGCGGTGATGACCGGCGAGATCGCCGCGGCCCTGGAGATCCTCGGCGAGATGCACGCGGTCGGCGCCGACCCGGCGGTGCTGCTCGAGGACCTGCTCGAGCTGACTCACCTGCTGACCCGTATCAAGCTGACGCCGAGCGTCGCCGAGGACCCGGCGACCCCCGAGGCCGAGCGCACCCGCGGCCGGGCGCTGGCCGAGAGCCTGGAGATGGCGAGCCTGGCGCGGGCCTGGCAGATCCTGCTCAAGGGCCTCGGCGAGACCCGCGCGGCGCCGCATCCGCTGCAGGCCGCCGAGATGGTGCTGATCCGCCTGGCCCACGCCAGCGACCTGCCGAGCCCCGCCGACCTGATCCGCCGCCTGGAAGGCGCGCCTCAGGCCGGCGGTGCGTCCGGCGGCGAGACCGCGCCCTCGGGCCCGCCTTCGCGGACCCGGGCGGCCCTGGAGGCGCCGCCGGTCGCGGCCGAGCCGCCACCGCAGCCACCCGCCGAGCCACCGCCCGTCACCGAAGCGCCGCCGCCGATTGTCGAAGCGCCGGCGGCGATGCCCGAGAGCTTCGAAGCGGTGGTCGCGCTGGCCCGCGCGAAGGGCGAGAAGACGCTGGCCAGCCACCTCGAGCACGACGTCCGGCCGGTCGACGTCGCGCCCCCGGTGATCCGCATGCAGATCCTGGAGAGCGCGCCGCCGCGCCTGGCGCCGCAGCTCCAGAAGTACCTCAAGCTCTGGACCGGCCGGGACTGGACGGTCGAGCCGAGCCAGACGGCCGGTGTCGAGAGCCTGCACGAGGCGCGCCAGGCGGCGGAAGCGGCCGAGCGGGCCAGCGCCGAACAGGACCCGCTGGTGCAGGCGGTCAAGGAGGCTTTCCCGGGCGCCGATCTCGTCGAGGTGCGCCGGCCCGGCGCCTCCTCCTCCGACGCGGCCGCCGCCAAGACCGACGGTGACGAAGACCAGGACAGAGGGACAGGGACGCGATGAAGAACCTCGGCCAGATGATGAAGCAGGCTCAGGAGATGCAGGGCAAGCTCGCCGAGCTGCAGCAGCGCTTGGCCGAGAGCGAGGTCACGGGCAGCGCCGGCGGCGGCATGGTGCAGGTGACCTTGAGCGGCAAGGGCGAGATGCGCGCCCTGAAGATCGACCCGAGCCTGGTCGACCCGAACGAGGTGCAGATCCTCGAGGACCTGGTCATCGCCGCGACCAACGACGCCCGCGCCAAGGTCGAGCAGCAGACCGCCGAGGAGATGCAGAAGCTGACCGGCGGCCTCAACCTGCCGCCGGGCCTGTCGCTGCCGTTTTGAGGTTGCTGGGCGACTACGCCTGCCCGTGCGACTGTCATGCTCGGGCTTGACCCGCCTGCGGGCCGTAGCCCTTCGGCGGGCCAAGGCCCGAGCATCCATTTCGCCGCGGCACGATTGACGTTTCTGGGCATGCGCTCTAACCGGTCGTGACCCTGCGCGCCGAGAGATGGGTCCTCGGGTCAAGCCCGAGGATGACTGGGTGGGGTGCTGGCGGGCGGCCCGGCCATTGACATTCCCCGAGTCCGCCGGGCATCTCAGCCCATGCCTTACCGCTCGCTCCGCGACTTCATCGACCGGCTGGAACGCGACGGCCGGCTGAAGCGCGTCACGGCGCCGGTCTCGCCGGTGCTCGAGATGACCGAGATCCAGACCCGGCTGCTGGCCGAGGGCGGGCCGGCGGTGCTCTTCGAGACCGTCGTGGGTGCCGGCGGGGCGCGGGCCGAGATGCCGGTGCTGGTCAATCTCTTCGGCACGGTCGAGCGGGTCGCCTGGGGCATGGAGCGCGAGCCGGCCCAGCTCCGCGAGGTCGGCGAGACCCTGGCGGCGCTGCGCCAGCCGGAGCCGCCCGGCGGCCTGAAGGACGCCTGGGACAAGCTGCCGCTGCTCAAGCAGGCCATGACCATGCGGCCCAAGGAGATCGGCAGCGCGCCCTGTCAGGAGGTCGTGCTGACCGGCGACGAGATCGACCTCGGCCGGCTGCCGGTGCAGACCTGCTGGCCCGGCGAGCCGGCGCCGCTGATCACCTGGCCGCTGGTGGTGACCCAGGGCCCGAAGCCGAAGCGCGACCGCGCCGACAACTTCAACCTCGGCATCTACCGCATGCAGGTGACCGGCCGCGACCGGACCCTGATGCGCTGGCTGAAGCACCGCGGCGGCGCGCAGCACCACGCCCGCTGGAAGGCCGAGCGCCCGGAGCCGCTGCCCGCCGCGGCGGTGATCGGCGCCGACCCCGGCACCATTCTCGCCGCCGTGACGCCGGTGCCGGACACGCTCTCGGAGTACCACTTCGCCGGCCTGCTGCGCGGCGCCCGCGTCGAGCTGGTCGACTGCAAGACCCAGCCGCTCAAGGTGCCGGCCGAGGCGGAGATCGTGCTCGAGGGCGAGGTCAGCCTGGAGGACTATCGCGACGAGGGCCCCTACGGCGACCACACCGGCTACTACAACGCCGTCGAGCCCTTCCCGGTCTTCACCGTCACCGCCATGACCATGCGCCGGCAGCCGATCTACCTCTCGACCTTCACCGGCCGGCCGCCCGACGAGCCCTCGGTCCTGGGCGAGGCGCTGAACGAGGTCTTCATCCCGCTGCTGCAGCAGCAGTTCCCGGAGATCCGCGACTTCTGGCTGCCGCCCGAGGGCTGCAGCTACCGGGTCGCCGTGGTCTCGATGAAGAAGGCCTATCCGGGTCACGCCAAGCGCGTGATGCTCGGCGTCTGGTCCTACTTGCGCCAGTTCATGTACACCAAGTGGGTCATCGTCGTGGACGAAGAGATCGACGCGCGCGATTGGAAGGACGTGGTCTGGGCGATCTCCACGCGTATGGACCCGGCGCGCGACATCACCGTGATCGAGAACACGCCGATCGACTATCTCGACTTCGCCTCGCCCGAGGAGAGCCTCGGCTCCAAGATCGGCCTCGACGCCACCAACAAGTGGCCGCCCGAGACCAAGCGCGACTGGGGCCGCGAGATCCGCATGACCGACGAGGTGATCGAGAAGGTCGACAAGCTCTGGCCGACGCTCGGCCTGCCGGGCTCGGGCAAGAAAATCTGGCGCTAGTGCGCCATTCAGTCCTGATCAGTCGCGCATCCTTCTTCTTGCCCTTCACCGTCATCCTCGGGCGGAGCGAAGCGGAGACCCGCGGATCCATGTCTGGGCTTGGCGCCAAGCGGATCCATGGATTCTCGGGTCGGCGTGCCGCTCTGCGGCTCTTGCCCGAGAATGACAAGAATAGGCAGGGGTAACGGAACAACGGCCCCAAACAGCAAAAAGGCCCGCGCGAGGGCGGGCCTTTCTGCGCGATGCTACTCGGCTCAGTCGATGAGCTTGAGATTCTCCGCGGAGGACCGGCCGTTGCGTCCGGGCAGCAGCTCGAACTCGATCTGCTGGCCCTCCTTGAGGGAGGACAGCCCGGCGCGTTCGACCGCCGAGATGTGGACGAAGGCGTCCTTGGAGCCGTCATCGGGTGCGATGAAGCCGTAGCCCTTGACGGTGTTGAACCACTTAACGGTTCCTTTGGTCATCGTGTCGTGTTCCTAGTCTCAGTCATTCCGGGTGGCCGTGCAGCGCTCGGCCGGGTCTCAGCTCACCGATATCCGAGGTCTTGTCTCGCTAGGTCTCTCAGACGAAGCAGTTAGTCTCGATCGCTGGGCCTAACTTATGAAACAGACAGCGGAAAGGAATTGCAATCGGAAACAAGGGCCTCGCCCTCTGGCTGTCACCGCGATCAATCGGGCTTGCGGGCGATCAGGGCATAGCTGAGCGGAAACTGGGCCGGCTGATCCTCGTAGATGTCGAATTCGGCGGCGTTGATGTTGTGCGGGTGTTCTTGCAGAAGATTGAACGGAATGCTGGCATCCTTGCAAAGCTCTAGTGATGTCACTTCGTCGAAGAAGATTGTGGTGGTGAACCGGCGCAGGATTGAGGCCGGTCCGGCGCGTTTCGCCGCGCCCGCAGGCCAAGCCGTTGAGTGCGCAATTCTACTCCGTGCTTTTGTTCTGAGAGCGATTGGTCCGACAGACTGCGAGGCCTTGTCCATTCTGGGCATCGGCCGAAGTAGCCGAGCCATTGCCTCGACACCTCGCTCATTGATGGGGGATGACGCGGGTCAGGATCAAGATTCAAACGGATGACTTGCGACAGATCCTCGGCCAACGATTGGTCACACTAGTTAGCCTACGAGCCGGACGAGATCGTACCTGAGGTCTCGATGCAGAAAGCAATGAACGGCCAAGTTGACATCGTCTTCCTTGCTTGACATAATTGCAAAAATGCCTGTTTGGTTGCGTCAAGGAATGTCAGATGAAACCTTGGGAGTTTCACTCAGATCTCACGGAAGATCGGTTGGTCCTCGTTGGTCAGAAGCTCGCGGAAGCGCGACACGCCGTGTTTGATTTGTTCGATGAACGTGGAGATGACGCGTGGTCGTTGGGGTGTCGGGCGTTTTCGTGGTGTCGGAAGACCATCGTTGCCGCGGCCTCAGAAGATGAACTGGATTGGCTCAACGTCATCGATCCGAGCAAGCAGTTCATCTTCCGAATTGGCGATGTGCCCATCCGGTTCTTTCGCGGAGATTCGGAGGCGCCGATCAAGAAGACGATGAGCACAGTGCATCGAGAAGCCGTGCAGCTTTCATTGGAGTTCCCCGACGAGCCTCGGGCACTTCTTCTCATTTGGCGCTTTGTCATCGAGACCGACGAACAAGGTGATCTGGTCCGCATCGTGTTTGTTGGAGCAACGCCCAAGGGTGTCTCGGAGTGTATCTGGGAGGTGCCGTTGTTCGACGCGGAGCTTGACGACTTGCAAGTCCAAATGCCACTCGACGACGGTGAAGACCTCCCGGAGCCTTCAGTTGGTTTGCCTGGCGTTGATGACGCCGCCAACGAATAGGGTCATTGGAATCTCGATTCCCAAGATCAGTCGCGCCATAGGACATTAGTTGTGGTGCTTTTTGCCAGGACGGTTGTCGATCGGAACCTGCGGGGTGGTTGCGATGGATAGTGGATTCCAAGCGGAAAAGCTGCGACTTGCGAGGCAGCTTCTAGGTATGTCTCTTGCTGAACTTGGCGTCGAAGTAGGCGCCTCAAGACAATACATTCATCAACTGGAGTCTGATGCCAAAAGTCCGAATTCGGAAATGGAGGAAGCACTTGCTTCCGTACTGGAAGTCCGTCCTTCGTTTTTTCACTCCCCGCTCAAAAATTCAGTCAAGGTGGAGCAAACTCATTTTCGCAAGCTCCGCAGTACTCCGATTAGTTTAGTCCAGCAGGTGTTGGCCTATGGGACAATGTATGAGCATTTAGTAGGTCTCTTGGACCGGAATTTGACGCTTCCCGTAGTAGATTTCCCCGAGTTTCACGTCGAGACTGCGGATGATATTGAAGCTGCAGCAGAAGCCTGCAGACATCATTGGGGATTGGGAGTAACAAGACCTATTTCGGACATGACGCGCATCCTAGAGAATGCGGGAGCGGTAGTTGTCTTGATTGAGGCCGTTTCTGAAAAAATTGACGCCCTTTCAATGAGTAGGGCAAGGCCCATAGTTGTTAGAAGCTCTAAGAAAGAAGCTCTTTGTAGACAGCGGTTTGATCTCGCACACGAGTGCGGCCATCTAGTGATGCACCAAGGAATCCAAACAGGTAGCAAGGAGACCGAGGATCAAGCGCACAGGTTTGCAGGCGCGTTTTTGATTCCGAAGCTGTCTTTCTTAAGGGAGTTCCCAGATGGTCGACGCATGAATTGGCGTGCACTTTTCGAAATGAAACTGAAGTGGAAAGTCAGTGTTCAGGCAATTCTATATCGTGCAAAGGATTTGGGCATAATTGACGCTGCGCAATATAGGAGAAATCAAGTTCAATTGAGAAGAAATGGGCAGGCGAAGCGAGAGAAATTTGACGATGAAATGCCATTAGAACAACCCTTACTTCTTGAAAAATGTTTTGACCTTCTTTCGGAAAAACGGCGCCTCTATATCGATGGTATGGCAAACGAATTATCGATTCAAACTTCGTTGCTTATGAGATTGCTAGGATTTTTGCCGTCGATTCAGAAACTGGATGCTGAGAGTAGGAGCGCAGACTTTGGTAGCAACATTGTCAACTTTAGACAGCGTACTTCCGGGGCAGGAAGTGCGTAGAAATGCTGTGCAAGGCCGATGTTCGATCCCTATCTAGCGGAACGCTGAACTGCCGTGACTGGTAATGATCGCTTGCGGGCGATCAGGGCATAGCTGAGCGGGAACTGGGCCGGCTGATCCTCGTAGATGTCGAACTCGGCGGCGTTGATGTTGTGCGGGTATTCCTCCAGCCGCTCGAGGCGCAGGCCGGCCTCGACGCAGCGCGTGATGATGTCGCCTAGGCGGTGCAGGTACCAGTAGTGCGGCGGCGCGTCGTAGTCCCGATTGCCGTAATAGTCGAGGCTGACGGCCTCGACGAAAGGCTCGGCCTTGAAGTAGGCGTTGGCCGGCTTTTGGGGATCCTCTTGCGCCGGCTCGAACATGTTGAGGATCGGGTGCTCTTCGTAGGCCAGGAAGGCGCCGCCGGGCTTCAACAGTCGGGCGGCGACGGCGAAGAAGCCGGCCAGGTCCGGCAACCAGCCGAAGACGCCGATGGTCACCAGGGCGATGTCAAAGCGACCGTTATGCTCGGCCGGGATCGCGAAGACGTCGCCTTCGACGAAGCGGCAGTCCTGGCCGGCGATGGCGTTCAGCTCGCGGGCCTGCGCGAGGAAGGCCGGCGCCTGGTCGAAGCCGACCGCTTCGGCCGCGCCCAGGTTGCGGGCGGAGATCAGCTCCCGGCCGTTGTTGCAGCAGAGCTGGGCGACGGCCGCCCCCGCGAGGCCGAGGTCGCGCAGGTGGCCGGTCAGGACCGCGTCGAGGCAGGAATAGTCCGGCCGGGCGAAGCCCTCGACCAGGTCTCGCCACTGATCGTGGGCCCGGTGATGATCGGCCGCCGCGTCCCAGGCCTTGCGGTTGGCCGCCACGATCGCGTCTCTATCTCGGGCCATGCTGGCTCTTTCAGGTGCGATTTTCGGGCCCAAGCTTGACCGGCCCGGGTCGGCAACCTACTTTCCACTTCATTATGCGGCAATTCGGACGACACAGCGCACGACTGGGCGCAGGACTGGGCAGGCGACTTATCGGCGCCGCCGCCTGACAGAGGCGGCGGTCGAGGGAGCGTCTTGCCGTCACCAGACCCAGAGTCACCGCGCCATGTCCGAACAGCCAGCCACCACCCGAGAGAACGCGTGCATCTTTCCGGCCCCCCATTCGGGCCTGCTCCCCGTCCTGGGACGGATCGGCGTCCTGCGACTGACGGGCGTCCTGCGACTTACCGGCGGCCGCCGCGCCTAAGCCGGGCCAGGCGGCCGATCACAGGTCGATCCCCACACCCCCCAGGAACAGACGCGCTGCCGGCAGAGCCTGCCAGGCGCGCAGGATAGGAGCAGAACCATGACCGTCATGCCCACCGAAAAGTACCGGGCCTTTCCGCAGATCGACCTGCCGGAGCGGCAATGGCCGGGCCGAAGCATCACCGAGGCGCCGATCTGGTGCTCGGTCGACCTCCGCGACGGCAACCAGGCCCTGATCGAGCCGATGGACGGCGAGCGCAAGCGCCGGCTCTTCGAGCGCCTGGTGCAGATGGGCTTCAAGGAGATCGAGGTCGGCTTCCCGGCCGCCTCGCAGACCGACTTCGACTTCCTGCGCGAGCTGATCGAGCAGGACCTGGTGCCCGACGACGTCACCATCCAGGTGCTGACCCAGGCGCGCGAGCACCTGATCGACCGCACCTTCGAGGCCCTGCAGGGCGCCAAGCGGGTCATCCTGCATCTCTACAACTCGACCTCGGCCCTGCAGCGCCGGGTGGTCTTCGGCCTCGACCGCGCCGGCATCATCGACATCGCGGTCAAGGGCGCCGAGCGGGTCCGCGAGCTGACGCCGAGCCTCGAAGGCACCGAGGTGCGAACCCAGTACTCGCCCGAGAGCTTCACCGGCACCGAGCTGGAGTTCGCCAAGGAGATCTGCGAGGCGGTGCTCGCGGTCTGGCAGCCGACGCCCGAGAACAAGACCATCATCAACCTGCCGGCGACGGTGGAGATGGCCACGCCCAACATCTTCGCCGACCAGATCGAGTGGTTCGACCGCAACGTCGAGGGCCGCGAGTCCATCGTCCTCAGCGTGCATCCGCACAACGACCGCGGCACGGCGGTGGCCGCCGCCGAGCTGGCGGTCATGGCCGGCGCCGACCGCATCGAGGGCACGCTGTTCGGCAACGGCGAGCGCACCGGCAACGTCGACCTGGTGACGCTCGGCCTGAACCTCTTCAGCCAGGGCGTCGACCCGCGGATCGACTTCTCCGACATCGACGAGATCCGCGCCATCGCCGAGTACTGCAACCAGTTGCCGGTGCACCCGCGGCACCCCTACGCGGGCGAGCTGGTCTACACCGCCTTCTCCGGCTCCCACCAGGACGCCATCAAGAAGGGCATGACCGCCATGCGCGGCAGCAACAGCGGCCTCTGGGAGGTGCCCTACCTGCCGATCGACCCGCAGGACCTGGGCCGCAGCTACGAGGCGATCATCCGGGTCAACAGCCAGTCCGGCAAAGGCGGCGTGGCCTATCTGATGCAGGCCGAGTTCGGCATCGAGCTGCCGCGCCGCCTGCAGATCGAGATGAGCCAGATCGTCCAGGACGTCGCCGACGTCAGCGGCAAGGAGGTCACCGCCAAGGACATCTGGCAGATCTTCGAGGACACCTACCTGGCGCCGGACGGCGGCTACGCCCTGGTCGAGTATCGCACCCGGCCGGACACCCACGCCTCGGAGGTCCGCCTGCTCGACGCGACGGTCTCCAAGGCCGGCGACACGCGCGACATCCTGGGCCGCGGCAACGGGCCGATCGACGCCTTCCTGGACGCCGTGATGGACGACGTCGGCCGCAAGTTCAGTCTCCACGAGTACCACGAGCACGCCATCGGCGGCGGCGCCGACACCCGGGCGGCCGCCTTCGTCGAGCTTTCCGACGAGGCCGGCGAGCGGCTCTGGGGCGTCGGCCTGCATGCCAACATCGTCACCGCTTCGCTCCGGGCGGTGCTCAGCGCCGTCAACCGCCTGAACCAAAAAAGCGGCAGCGCGCCCGGGGCGCTTGGCGGATCGGACTAGAGTTCAGTAGACAAGGTCTTCATGGCGACAACCAGCGACGAGCCCTTTCCCGCGACGGGCGCCCGGCGCGCCATGGGGCGCCCGGGCGGCCGACGTGCGGGCCGGCGAGCGGCCGGCATGAAGGCTGGCGGCCTCGCGGCCCTGCTCCTGCTTCTGACCGTGGCTCCCGGCCCGGCCTCGGCCGACCAGGCGGCGGAGGTCGTGCGCCTGGCCGACCAGGGCCAGTACCAGGCGGCCGCCCAGCTCAGCCGCGACTGCGGCACGCCGGAGAGCCTCGCCGAGGGCGCCGGGGCGCTGTCGGTCTTCGGCGGCTACGTCGCCCCGGAGGCGGCGCGCGGCGCCGTGTTGCGGGAGGCCGTGGCCCTGGCCAACAAGGCGCGGCGCCGGGCCGAGGCCGAGGGCGTCACCGACGACGACCTGATGTCGCTGATCTACTTCCAGGAGGGCCAGGCGATCGGCCGCCTGGCCGAGACCCTGCCGGAAGAGGAGCGCAAGAAGTACGCCGACGAGATCCGCGACTACTTCGAAGAGTCGCTGAAGCACGACCCGCAGCGCTGGGAGGCGCACACGGGTCTCGCCAACTGGCACGCCAAGGTCATGGTCGCCGCGGACAGCCTGGCCGGCGGCATCGGCGCCTTCCTCGCCAACGTGATCTACGACGCCACCTTCGAGGAGGCGGAGATGCACCGCGACGCGGCGGCGGCGATCGCCAAGCCGCCGGCCGAGCAGAAAGTGTTCCTGCTGGAATCGGCGGAGATCCGCCTGCTGCTCGACGAGAACGGCATGGCCGAGGCGGCCCGCCGGGACCTCGAGGCCTCGCTGGCGATCGAGCCGCCGAACCATCTGACGACGGCCGTGCACCGGATCGCCCAGGCCTGCCTGGACGACCTCACCGGCTGCGCCCTGCGGCTGCGCGCGGCGCTGGAGTAGGCCGGCGGCTTTCCCGCTTGCCGGGCCCAGGCCGGCCCGTCAGCCTGTCGACCCCGATCCCTTGAACCAGCCCGCGCGAGGCCCGATGACTGACAGCGCCGATTCCCTGCAGCTCCTGGACGATCTGATCAAGCAGGCCAAGGCGGCCGGCGCCGAGGCGGCCGACGCCCTGCTGGTCGACTCGATCGCGCTCAGCCACGCCCAGCGCCTGGGCGCGCTGGAGCGGCTGGAGCGCGAGGAGTCCCACGACCTCGGCCTGCGGGTCCTGATCGGCCGGCACCAGGCCATCGCCTCGACCACCGACACCGCGCCGGCCGCCCTGGCCGAGCTGGTCGAGCGGGCGGTGGCGATGGCGCGGGCCGTGCCGGAAGACCGCTACTGCGGCCTGGCGGAGCCCGGCCAGCTCGCCCAGTCGCCGCCGGCGATCGACCTGATCGACGAGGCCGAGCCGGCGCCGGAGGTCTTGATCGAGCGGGCGCGGGCCTGCGAGGACGCCGCCCGGGCCGTGCCGGGGGTCTCCAACTCGGAAGGGGCCGAGGCGAGCTGGCACCGCTCGGCGGTCACCCTGGCCGCCTCGAACGGCTTCTCCGGCCACTACGCGGTCTCGCGCCACGGCCTCGGCGTCGCGGTGGTGGCCGGCGCCGGCCTCGACATGGAGCGCGACTACGAGGCGGTGTCCTGCGTCCATGCCGCCGATCTCGAAGCGCCGGAGGCGATCGGCCGGCGCGCCGGCGAGCGCACCGTGCGCCGGCTCGGCGCCCGCAAGGGCGAGACCGGCAAGGTGCCGGTGGTCTTCGACCCGCGGGTCTCGCGCAGCCTGCTGCGCCACCTGGCCGGCGCCATCAACGGCACCGCCATCGCCCGCGACACCAGCTTCCTGAAGGACAAGATGGGCGAGGCGGTCTTCGCCCCCGGCATCACCGTGGTCGACGATCCGCATCGGCCGCGCGGCCTGCGCTCCAAGCCCTTCGACGGCGAGGGCATCGGCAACGGCCGGCGCGTGGTGGTCGAGGACGGCAAGCTGACCACCTGGATCCTCGACCTCGGCTCGGCCCGCCAGCTCGGCCTCTCGACCACCGGCCACGCCGCGCGCGGCACGACCTCGCCGCCCTCGCCCTCGGTCAGCAACTTCTACATGGAGGCCGGCAGCCTCAGCCCCGAGGCGCTGATCGGCGAGCTGCAGCAGGGCTTCTACGTCACCGAGATGATGGGCATGGGCGTCAACGGCGTGACCGGCGACTACAGCCAGGGCGCGACCGGCTTCTGGATCGAGGGCGGCGCGCTGGCCCATCCCGTCAACGAGGTGACCATCGCCGGCAACCTGAAGGACATGTTCGCCAAGCTGACGCCGGCCAGCGACCTCGCGTTCCGCTACGGCATCGACGCCCCGACCCTGCGCGTCGAGAGCATGACCGTGGCGGGGATGTAGCGGCGGGCGGACGGAAACAAACGCACCCTCACCCTCCCACCGCTTCGCGGCGGGCCCCTCCCTCTCCCCTCAAGGGAGAGGGGTAAGCTGTTGAAGCGTAAAGTTTATTTCTGCCCTCTCCCTTGAGGGGAGAGGGATGCGCAGCCTTGTCGAGGCCTTTGGGCCGAGACCTAGGCGGAGCTGGGTGAGGGTGAAGTTGTTGCTTTGACCGCCGCCACTAAGCCGCCGCCGGCATCACCAGGTCGAGGGCCTCGGGCAGCATCTCGATCTCGACCGGCAGGCGGGCGAGGGTGTCGCCGTCGCCTTGCACGGGGTCGCCGGCTGGGCCCTCGATGCGGATCTTGCGGCCTTCGATCAGGGTCACCTCGGGCAGGCGGTGCAGGGCGTCGTTGAACAGCGCGACGGCGCCGCGGGCGACCGCCAGGGCGCCGGCGCGCTTGAACAGCAGCACCTGGAAGCCGGGACTGGCCAGGCTGGCGTCGGGCGCGGCGATGTAGGGGCCGGCGTAGCTGCGGGCGTTGGCGATGATCGCCGAGCTGCCGGAGAAGGCGCGGCCGTCGATGGTGATCCTATAGTCGGGGAAGTCGAAGCCGAAGATCTGGCGCAGGCCGGCCCAGACGTAGGCGCCCTTGCCGATGCGCCGCTTCAGGCCGAGGTCGACGCCTTCGACCACGTGGGCGTCGAAGCCGACGCCGGCCATCAGGATGAAGCAGCGCGGCGCGGCGTCCTCGGCGTGTGCCCGGCCGATCGAGACGCGCCGCGCCGGGCCGGAGAGGATCGCCTCGGCGACGCGGCTGGCGCGGCTCTTCAGGCCGATCTCGTGGGCCAGCACGTTGGCGGTGCCGAGCGGGATGATCGCCATCGGCAGGGCGCCGTCGCGGCCGGCCCCGACCAGATTGGCCCCGACCAGATTGGCCCCGACCAGATTGGCCCCGACCAGATTGGCCTCGACCAGGCCGTTGGCCGCCTCGTTGATCGTGCCGTCGCCGCCGGCCACGACCAGCAGGTCCGGCGCGGCGCCGTTCAGGCTCTCACGTCGGGCGTCGCGCGCCAGGGCCCAGGCGTCGCCCGGCCCGCCGGTCTCGCGCAGCTCGACCTCGAGACCGCGGCCGCGCAGCGCCTCGACCACGCCCTGGACCAGGGAGGGGTTGCGCCGGCCGGCGACCGGATTCACGACCAGCCGGACTCGGCGACGCGACCCCCCGGCCGCGGCCTCCGGCGGAAGCGCGCGGGTTGCGACAGTACTATCCATTGCGGCAGTTTAGTGACGTTTTTGTTTCTGAAGCATTACTCGCCCATTACTCGGGTATGAATTTACCATTATCTTGGCCTTGGCAAGTATTTTTTTATTAGATCTATCCACACGCACTGCTAAACGCTTGCCGCGTCGCCCTGCCCGGGCCGAGTCGGCCAAGTCGGAACGGCAAGGTCGGGTCCTTCGGGCGGGACGGGGCGCCGGCCGGGATCAGCGGAAAGCAGGCCATGCACGGCACGATGGAGCCGAGACGCTACAGGGCGATCTGGATCTCGGACATCCACCTCGGCACCCGCGGCTGCCAAGCCGACTTCCTGCTCGATTTCCTCAAGTACAGCGAGTCCGACTACCTCTACCTGGTCGGCGACATCGTCGACGGCTGGCGCATGCAGCGCTCCTGGTACTGGGCGCAGTCCCACAACGACGTGGTCCAGAAGCTGCTGCGCAAGGCGCGCAAGGGCACCAAGGTGATCTACGTGCCCGGCAACCACGACGAGGCGCTGCGCTCGGTCACCGACAACCACTTCGGCGGCGTCTACGTGACCCACGAGGCGATCCACGTCACCGCCGACGGCCGCCGCCTGCTGATCATCCACGGCGACCAGTTCGACGGCGTGGTCAAGTACGCCAAGTGGCTCGCCGTGCTCGGCGACGGCGCCTACAACCTGATGCTGGCCCTGAACCTCTGGTTCAACGTCGCCCGCCGCAAGCTCGGCTTCGGCTACTGGTCGCTCTCCGCCTACCTCAAGGTGCGGGTCAAGAACGCCCTGCAGTTCATCGAGAACTTCGAGCAGGCGGTGGCCGAGGAGGCGCGCCGGCGCGACGTCGACGGCGTCGTCTGCGGCCACATCCACAAGGCCGAGATCCGCGAGATCGACGGCATCCTCTACTGCAACGACGGCGACTGGGTGGAGAGCTGCACGGCCCTGGTCGAGCACATGGACGGCCGCCTGGAGATCGTCCATTGGGCCGAGGTGCGCTCCTCCGACGCGCTCGACCGGCTGATCGAGTCGAAGAAGCCGGCACCCGCCCTCTGATGAAGATCGGTCTCGTCACCGACGCCTGGTTTCCGCAGATCAACGGCGTGGTGCGCACGCTCGACCGGGTGCGCCAGGAGCTGGAAGCGCTCGGCCACGAGATCACCGTGATCTCGCCCGACCTGTTCCGCAACTTCCCCTGCCCGACCTATCCGGAGATCCGCCTGGCGCTGGCCGGGCCCGGCCGCCTGGCGCCGATCCTCGACGAGGCCGGGGTCGAGGCCCTGCACATCGCCACGGAAGGCCCGCTCGGCTGGGCCGCGCGGCGGCTCTGCCTGCGCCGCGGCTGGCCCTTCACGACCTCTTTCCACACGCGCTTCCCGGAGTACATCCAGGCCCGCGCCGGCATCCCGCCGGCCTGGCTCTATGCGCTGCTGCGGCATTTCCACGCACCCGCCACGGGCGTCCTGGTGGCGACCGACTCGATCCGCCGGGAGCTGGAATCGCGCGGCTTCGCCAACATCAAGAGCTGGTCGCGCGGCGTCGACACGGAGCTCTTCAAGCCTTACGAGAGCCGGCCCTACGAGGCGCCCAACCCGATCTTCCTCTACGTCGGCCGGGTCGCCGTCGAGAAGAACGTCGAGGCCTTCCTCGGCCTCGACCTGCCCGGTAGCAAGGTCGTGGTCGGCGACGGCCCGCAGCTCGAGCGGCTGCGCAAGGACTACCCGCAGGCCCTTTTCACCGGCGCCAAGACCGGCGAGGACCTGGCGCGGCACTATGCCGCCGCCGACGTCTTCGTCTTTCCGAGCCGGACCGACACCTTCGGCCTGGTGCTGCTGGAGGCCCTGGCGACCGGCCTGCCGGTGGCGGCCTACCCGGTGCCGGGCCCGCTCGACGTGATCGACGGCTCGCCGGTCGGCGTGCTCGACGAGGATCTGACCGCGGCGGCAATCCGCGCCCTGGAGATCCCGCGCGCCGCTTGCCGGGACTATGCCCTGGGCTTCTCCTGGCAGCGCTGCGCCCAGCAGTTCTTCTCCCATCTCACGCCGCTGCCGGAGCGGGGCCTGGCGCCCGCCGAATGAGCTTCCGGGCGGCTTCGCCCGGGCCCTTGACATTCCGGCCAAGTAACTGAACAAAGACGGCTATTCCGCCCGCCTCGGCCGCACCGGCTAGGCGGGCGCGGGCTTTGGGTGTAACCTCCCTGCCGCCGCCGAGACCGCGAGGTGGCCTTTGGCCGAAAACAAGAAAAGCAAGCGCAAGATCAAGCTCGACGCGGCGACCTGGGCCCTGGTCCGGCGCATGCTCGAGAACTACGTGCGCCCCCACACCAAGCGCATCGTCTACGCCTTGATCTGCATGGCGATCATGGCCGTCTCCATCGGCGCCTTCACCCAGCTCATCAAGCCGATCACCAACGACATCTTCATCAACCAGGAAGCCACCATGCTGGTGCCGGTGGCCTTCGCCGCGCTGGTCATCTTCCTCGCCAAGGGGCTCGCCACCTACGGCCAGGCGGTGCTGATGGCGCAGGTCGGCAACCGCATCGTCGCCGACCTGCAGACGCAGCTCTTCGACCGGCTGATGGGCGCGGACCTGGCCTACTTCCACAAGACCTCGCCGGGCATCCTGATCGCCCGCTTCATCAACGACGTGAACCTGCTGCGCAGCAGCGTCACCGAATGCCTGACCGGCTTCGGGCGCGATTCGCTGACCCTCGCGGTGCTGATCGGCGTCGTCTTCTACGAGGACTGGTTCCTGGCGCTCATCACCTTCTTCGTGTTCCCGGTGGCGGTCCTGCCGATGATCATCATCGGCCGGCGCATGCGGAAGGTCTCGACCGATACCCAGGTCGAGACCGGCCGCCTGACCATGCTGCTCGACGAGGTCTTCCAGGGCGTGCGCCACGTCAAGGCCTACGGCATGGAGCGCTACGAGAAGGGCCGCGCCGTGCAGGCCATCGACGAGGTCTATCGCCTGCAGGTGCGCAACACCGCGACGCGCGCGGCGCTGCACCCGATCATGGAGGTGCTCGGCGGCCTGGCGGTGGTCGGCGTCATCCTGGTCGGCGGCACGCAGGTCATCCACCAGGGCAAGGACCCCGGCACCTTCTTCGCCTTCCTCTTCGCCCTGCTCTTCGCCTACGAGCCGACCAAGCGGCTGGCCCGGCTGAACGCCAAGCTGCAGGAGGGCCTGGCCGCGGCCGAGCGGGTCTTCGACCTGATCGACCAGCAGCCGGCGGTGCGCGAGGCGCCGGACGCCAAGCCCCTGGCCATCGCCGGCGGCAAGGTGTCGCTTGAGGGCGTCGACTTCGCCTACGACGCCGACATGCCGGTGCTCGACGAGGTCTGGATCGAGGCCGGCGCCGGCAAGACCGTCGCGTTGGTCGGCGCCTCGGGGGCCGGCAAGTCGACCGTGCTCAACCTCATCCCGCGCTTCTACGACGTCTCCGGCGGCCGGGTCGCCATCGACGGCCAGGACGTGCGCGAACTGACCATGGCCAGCCTGCGCGACAACATCGCCCTGGTCAGCCAGGAGATCCTGCTGTTCGACGACACGGTGCGGGCCAACATCGCCTACGGCAAGCCGGACGCCAGCGACGCGGAGGTCGAGGAGGCGGCGCGCCACGCCGGCGCCCACGACTTCATCGTCGAGCTGGCGGAGGGCTACGCGACCCAGGTCGGGCCGCGCGGCGTCAAGCTCTCGGGCGGCCAGCGGCAGCGCGTGGCGATCGCCCGGGCCATGCTCAAGAACGCGCCGATCCTGCTGCTCGACGAGGCGACCTCCTCGCTCGACACGGAGTCCGAGCGCAAGGTGCAGACGGCGCTGAAGTCCCTGATGAGCGGCCGCACGACCCTGGTCATCGCCCACCGGCTCTCGACCGTGGCCGACGCCGATGTGATCTACGTGCTCGACCAGGGCCGGGTGATCGAGCGCGGCAACCACCGCGAGCTGCTGGCCCGCGGCGGCGCCTACGCCCGGCTCTATGCCATGCAGTTCGCCGACCAGGCCGCGAACGCGCCCGTCATCGAAGAGGCCAGGGCCCGGGCCTGAGCCGTGAAGCTGGTCCGTCGCGCCTCGCGAAAGCAGATCGGCCAGGCGGTCTTCGCCTGGTGCGCCGTGCTCTATCTGCGGATCGTCACCGCGACCAGCCGCTGGGAGCGGCGCCGGCCGCCGGCCGCCGCGGCGCTGCTGGAGGGCGAGGCGCCCTTCATCGCCTGCTTCTGGCACGGCCGGCTGGCGACCATGCGCGCCGCCTGGCCGCAGGACCCGGCGCGCTTCCACATGCTGATCTCCGGCCACAGCGACGGCGCGATCGTCGCCACGGCCATGCGCCGGCTGGGCTTCCCGGTGATCACCGGCTCGAGCCGCCGCGGCGGCGCCTCGGCGCTGCGGATGATCGCCCAGGTGCTGTCCGAGGGCGGCTGCGTCGGCGTGACGCCGGACGGGCCCAGGGGCCCGCGCATGCGCGCCAAGATCGGCGCGGTCAAGGCCGCCGCCGTCTCCGGCGCGCCGATCCTGCCGGTCAGCGGGGCGGTCCGGCGCTGCACCCTGCTGGGAAGCTGGGACCGCTTCATGGCCGCCGATTTCTTCAACCGCGGCATCATCCTCTACGGCGAGCCCTTGAGCGTGCCGGCCGATGCCGACCGCGAGACCCTGGAACGCTGCCGCCGCGAGCTGGAGGAGCGGCTCAACGCGCTGACCGCCGAGGCCGACCGGCTGAGCGGCCACGAGCCGGTCGAGCCGGCCGCGCCGCCGCCGGCGAGCCTGCCGGAGCGCGACGGCGCGGACACGACGGACCTGGCCGACGAGGCGGCGATGGGTGGGCTGCGCCATGCGCGCTCCTGATTTCTGGTACCGCGAGGAGAGCCTCTCGGGCGAGCTGCTGGCGCCCCTGGGCATCGCCTACGACCTGGCCGGCCGGCTGCGCCGGGCGGTCGCCCGGCCGCTGCGCCTGGACCTGCCCGTGGCCTGCGTCGGCAACCTGGTGGCCGGCGGCGCCGGCAAGACGCCGGTGACGCTCGACCTGGCCCGGCGCCTGACGGCGCGCCAGGCCGCGCCCCACATCCTCAGCCGCGGCTACGGCGGCAGCGCCGCCGGGCCCCTGGCGGTCGACCCCAAGGGACACGAGGCGGCCGAGGTCGGCGACGAGCCGCTGCTCCTGGCGCGGGCCGCGCCGACCTGGGTGGCCCGCGACCGCGCCGCCGGCGGGCGCGCCGCGCAGGAGGCCGGGGCCGGCTGCCTGCTGCTCGACGACGGCTTCCAGAACCCGGGCCTGGCCAAGGACCTCTCGATCGTCGTGGTCGACGCCGAGGTCGGTTTCGGCAACGGCTTCCTGCTGCCCGCGGGCCCCTTGCGCGAGCGCGTCACGCGCGGCCTGGCGCGGGCCGACGCGGTGGTGCTGCTCGGCGAGGACCGCCGCGGCCTGTCGCCGCAGATCCCGAGCGGGCTGCCCCTGCTGCGCGCGCGCCTGGTGCCGGGGCCGGGCGCGGCGGCGCTGAGCGGCCGGCGGCTGGTCGCCTTCGCCGGCATCGGCCGGCCGGCCAAGTTCTTCGACAGCCTGCGGGCGCTCGGCGCCGAGCTGGTCGCCGAGCACGCCTTCGACGACCACCATCCCTTCACGGCCGAGGAGGTCGAGCGCCTGATCGACGAGGCCGGCGCGGCCGAGGCGATCGCCGTCACCACCGAGAAGGACGACGTCCGGCTGCCGGGCCACCTGCGCGCCCGGGTCGAGATCCTGCCGGTGCGGCTGGAGTGGAGCGACGAGCGGCCGCTCGACGCGCTGCTCGAGTCGTTTCTGGCGGCCTAGGGGTCGAGGCATGTTCGACGGCTTCGAGACGCGGAAGGTCGAGATCGGCGCGCACCGGCTGCATGTCCTGACCGGCGGCGCGGGGCCGCCCCTGTTGCTGCTGCACGGCTATCCGCAGACCCATGTCGCCTGGCACGCCGTGGCGCCGCGTCTTGCCGAGCGCTTCGCGCTGGTGGTGCCGGACCTGCCGGGCTACGGCGACAGCGAGGGGCCGGCGCCCGACCCGGCAAACGAGCTCTACTCGAAGCGCGCCATGGCCGCGGTGCTGCTCGGGCTGATGGACCGCTTGGGCCATGCCGACTTCCTGCTCGCCGGCCACGACCGCGGCGCCCGCGTCGCCTACCGCCTGGCCTTCGACCATCCGGCGCGCGTGCGCAAGCTCGCCAGCCTGGACACCGTCCCGACCATCGAGGTCTGGGAGTCGCTCGACTGGCAGGGCGCGATCGGCGCCTTCCACTGGCCCCTGCTGGGCCAGCCGGCGGCCCTGACGGAGACTCTGATCGGCGCCGAGCCGGCGTGCTATTTCGGCCATCTGCTGGATAGCTGGGCCGGCGCGCCGGACGCGCTCGATCCCGAGGCGCGGGCCCGCTACCTGGCGGCCTTCGCCAAGCCGTCGGTGATCGCCGCGAGCTGCGCCGACTATCGCGCCGGCGCCGGCGTCGACGTCGAGCACGACCTGGCCGACCGCGCCGCCGGCCGGCGGCTGGCCTGCCCGCTGCTGCTGCTGCGCGGCGCGCGCTACCAGCCCGATCCCCTGCGCGAGATCTGGCTGCGCTGGGCCGACGAGGTCACCGAGACGGTGTTCGATTGCGGCCACTTCATCGCCGAGGAAGAACCGGCGGGCTGCGCCGCGGCGCTGATCGACTTCTTCACCGACTGATTGGCCGACTGGGACCTACCAGGTGTCGGTTCGCGGCGGGCCGTCGTCGGGGCGCGGCTCGCGGCGCAGCTCCTGCAGGTCGAAGGGGTCGGCGTGGATCTCGTCCAGAGACGCGCCCTGCAGGAAGGCGGTCCGCTTGGCCGCCTGGACCATCGCCGGGTAGCCGCAGAGGTAGACGCGCCAGCCGCTCAGCTCGGCCAGGTCCTCGAAGGCGGCAAGCTCGGCGCGCTGGCCGCGAAAGCCGGCGGGAGCCTCGTCGCCCGAGACGCAGGCGTGATAGGCCAGGTCAGGCGCGCGGCGGGCCAGCGCGCTCAGGAAGCCGTGATGGTAGAGGCCTGTCGGCCGGCGGCTGCCATGATAGAGCCGTAGCGGCCCGCGGTGGCCGCGTGCGAGAGCGTCCCGCAGCACGCCGAGCAGCGGCGCCAGGCCGGTGCCGGTGCCGATCAGCAGGATCGGCTGCGCCGGGTCCTCGCCCTGCAGGTGACATTCGCCGTAGGGCCCGTCGAGCGCCAGGCTGTCGCCGGGCGCGACGCTGTCGTAGAGCCAGCCGCTGACCGCGCCGCCGGGCAGCCGCTTGACGTGGATCTCCAGGTCTTCGTTCTGCTGCGGCAAGCTCGCCAGGGAGTAGCTGCGGATCAGGCCGTCGTCGGCCCGCAGGTTGACGAACTGGCCGGGCCGGTAGGCGAAAGGCGTCTCCGGCCGCAGCCGGATCAGGCAGACGTCGGGGCCGAGGATCTGCTTCTCGGTGACCCGCGCCGCGGTCGAGGCCGCCGGCTCGTCCGGCAGGGCGACGGTCATCGGCCCCCGCGGCCGCTGCCGGCAGGCGAGGAAGCCGCCGCGCTCGATCTGCGCCGGCCGCAGACCCTGCCGGGCCGCGCCGGTGACCTCGCCCTCCAGGCAGGTCAGGCGGCAGGTGAGGCAGCTCCCCTTGCGGCAGGAAAAGGGCACGGCCGCGCCGCCGCGCAGCAGGGCGTCGAGCAGCGTCTCCTGCGGCCCGACGTCGTAGCGGCGGCCTTGGAACGCGATGCTCCGGCTTGCGCCCTCGTCGGCTTGGGGCGCGGCGAGGTTAGAGCGATTTCCGCTCACGCGGAATCACGGCATCGGGCCGCTCCCCCTCCCGGCCAGCCACGGCAGTATCCTATTGGGGGGCCGGGAGGGGGAGCGGGCCGGTGCCGTCCGATCGGAAAGCGCTCTAGCGGTTGAGGACGTCATCCCGCGTGCTGCCGGCGATCGCCATGACCTCGCCGATCAGGCCCTCGGCGACGCCGAGCTCCTGCAGGGTCGACTGCAGATGGACGGCGACGGCGTCGAAATGGGAGTCGTCCAGGCCGCGCTCGACCAGCGGCTTGTGGGCCGCGCGCAGGTCCTTGCCCGTGTAGCTGTTGGGACCGCCGAAGGCCATGGTCAGGAAGGCCTTCTGCTTGCTGCGCTGGGCGTCCATGTCGCTGTCGTCGAAATAGGCGCTGATCGCCGGGTCGCCGAGCACCTTGCGATAGAAGCGGTCGACGGCCGCGTCCACCGCCGGCTCGCCGCCGAGACGCTCGAATAGGGATTGAGTCATAGGCCTAAACTCCAGGATCAGGAAATTACTTATGGCTGGAGCAATAGGGAAAAGCCCTTAAGAAAGTCCGAAGTTGTCCTGAAGTCGCGGAATCCGCCCCGCGCCTAGTTGTCTTGCGGCATCGGCGGCACCAGCAGGGCGGCATCGACCCGGGATTCGAACCAGTTGATGCGCCAGTCGAGGTGGGCGCCGGTGACCCGGCCCGTGGCGCCGACGGTGGCGACGGTCTCGCCCTGGCGCACCTCCTGGCCCATCGTCACCGCGATCGTGTCGAGGTGCAGGAAGGCCGACATCAGGCCGTGGCCGTGGTCGATCATCAAGGTGCCGCCGCTGAAGTAGAGGTCGGGCTCGGCCAGCACGACCACGCCGCCGGCCGGGGCGACCACCGGCGTGCCGGTCGGCACGGCGATGTCGATGCCGTAGTGCGGCTGGCGCGGCTGGCCATTGAGGATGCGCTGGCTGCCGTAGACGCCGCTGATCGGGCCGGTCACCGGCCAGATGAAGTCGGCCTCGAAGTCCCGGCGCGGCGAGTCGATCGCCCGGGCCTGCTTGACCAGGGCGACCTCGCGCTGGATGCGGGCCATCACCTCGGCCGGCGGCGTCACCTTCGAGGCCGGCAGACCGTCGATCCGCTGCACGGCGTAGTCGCGCTCGCCGACCTCCAGGGGCCGCTTGACCACCCGGCCGTCCGGCAGCACGACCGTCAGCAGGGCGGCTTGGCCGGCGTCGCGGTGGAAGCCGAAGACGAAGCCGCCGGACTCGCTGACCCGCAGGCGCTGGTCGCCGAGCCGGACCTCGGCGCCGGGCAGCGTCCGCCCGCGGACCACGCCGCCCTGCACGAAGTCGCCGCGCAGCAGCAGCTCGTCGGCGCTGTGGCTCGGGCCGTTCTGCAGGGCGAAGGCGGCGAGCAGGATCAGCAGCGCCAGGATCGGCAGCGGGGCTTGGCGGCGCAGGCTCACAGCAACCTCCCTTGGTCCTCGTTGCCGCGGCGGCCGCCGCCGCTTTTCGGTTTGGCGGTGCCTCCGCCAGGCGTGCGTCCTGGCGCCCCCGGGCGCGCGCCGCCGGCGGTCGCCTTGACCTTGCCGTCGGCGAACTCGATCTCCAGGGCCGCGCCCGGGGCGACCGCGGCGGCGCTGGTCAGCAGGCCGTCGGCGCCGTGCACCACGGCGTAGCCGCGCTTCAGCACCTGCTGATAGGAGGTGCTCTCGAGGATACGTGCCAAGGCCGAAAGCTGTCCCTCACGGTCCCTCAGGCGCGCGCTCAGGGCCCGCTGCAGCCGGCGCTCGGCATCGAGCGCGCCCAGGGCCTGCGTCGCCGCCTCGGCCAGGCGCGGCCGGCGCGCCACCAGGCGGCCGATCAGGGAGCCCAGCTCGCGCGACTTGAAGTCGAGCTGCTGGCGCGGGTTCGGCAGCTTGGCGCCGAGCGCGTCGAGCAGCGCGCCCTTGCTGTCGAGCCAGACGCCGGCGGCCCGGGCCAGGCGCTCGCCGCGCTCGTCGAGCCGCTGGGTCTTTTCTTCCAGAATGCGCTGCGGCTCCGGTAGGCCGCGGGCCAGGCCCTCGAGGCGGGTCCGCCGCTCGGCCAGCAGGCGCTCGGCGCCGCCGCTCAGGCGGCCGGCCAGGTCGCGGGTCCGGGCCAGCAGCTCGAGGCGCACCGGCACCGCGATCTCCGCCGCCGCGCTCGGCGTCGGCGCCCGCCGGTCGGCCGCGAAGTCGATCAAGGTGGTGTCGGTCTCGTGGCCGACCGCCGAGATCAGCGGGATCTCCGAGGCGGCGGCGGCGCGCACCACCGGCTCCTCGTTGAAGGCCCAGAGGTCCTCCAGGCTGCCGCCGCCGCGGGCGACGATCAGCAGGTCCGGCCGCGGCACCGGGCCGCCCGGCGCGATGCGGTTGAAGCCGGCGATGGCCGCGGCGATCTGCGCCGCCGCGCCCTCGCCCTGGACCAGCACCGGCCAGAGCAGCAGGCGGGTCGGGAAGCGCTCGGCGATGCGATGGCGGATGTCACGGATCACCGCGCCGCTCGGCGAGGTGACGATGCCGATCACCTCGGGCAGGAAGGGCAGTGGGCGCTTGCGCGCCGCGTCGAACAGGCCCTCGGCGGCGAGCTGCTTGCGGCGCTGCTCGAGCAGCTTGAGCAGCGCGCCCTCGCCGGCCAGCTCCAGGGACTCGACGACGATCTGGTACTTCGAGCGGCCGGGGTAGGTGGTGACCCGGCCGGTGGCGACGACCTCCAGCCCGTCTTCCGGCGCGATCGCCAGGCGCCCGGCCGTGCCGCGCCAGCAGACCGCGTCGAGCACCGCGTCGGCGTCCTTGAGCGACATGTAGAGGTGGCCCGAGGCGGCGCGCTTGTAGCCGGAGATCTCGCCGCGCACGCGCACGCGCTCGAAGCGGCCCTCGACCGTGCGCTTGACCTCCTGGGACAGCTCGGAGACCGAGAGCACCGGCAGGTTGTCGCCGGCCCGTTGTTCGGCGATCAGGCTCGAGCGCTGCTGAGTCATGGCTCCCGGCTTGCTAAAGGATCGCGCCGCGGCCGGCAAGCGGCGCGCCGGCCCGGTTTCGGCCGCTAACCGAATGTTCAGGAAAAAATGTCATAATTACGGATACTTGGGCCTCGTCAGCGGCGGCTTCCTATCGTCGCATCCGGAGGCCGGAAGGACTCCGTGAAACGCTGCGACTCCGCCTCCCACAACAGTGAATCGGCCGACGCAACGCCCGACCCGGCGCTCGATCCGGCACTCGCGGGCGAGCGCCTGCGGACCCACCATCGCATCCTCATGGAAGCGGTCGAGGCGCTGGGCGAGGGTTTCATCGTGTTCGACGCCGATGGCGCCCTGCTGTTCTGCAACCAGCGCTACCGCGAGATGTATGCGCCGATCGGCGAGACCTGGCAGGTCGGCGCCAAGCTGGAGCAGATCGCTCGCGACACCGCGCGCCACTGCGTCGGCATCACCGACCCGGAGAAGATCGAGGCCTGGGTGCAGACCCGCCTGGAAACCGCCAAGCAGCCCAACCGGCAGATAGAGCAGCAGGTCGCCAACGGCCGCTGGCTGCGGGTCCACGACGTCGAGATGCCGAACGGCTTCGTCGTCGGCACGCGCGCCGACATCACCGAGCTCAAGGAGCAGGAGCTGCGGCTCGAGAAGGCCCGGCAGGAAGCCGAGACGCTGGCCGCCGAAGCGGCGGCGGCGAACCGGGCGAAGTCCGACTTCCTGGCCAACGTCAGCCACGAGATCCGCACGCCGATGAACGGGGTGCTCGGCATGGCCGGCCTGCTGCTCGACAGCGGTCTCGATCCCAAGCAGCGCGACTATGTCGAGGCGATCCACGGCTCGGGCGAGATGCTGCTGTCGCTGATCAACGACATCCTCGACCTGGCCAAGATCGAATCCGGCAAGCTCGAGCTCGAGCCGATCGCCTTCGACCTGCGCGCGCTGGTCGAAAGCGCCACGGCGATGCTGGCCTTCCGGGCCCAGGCCAAGGGCATCGAGCTCGCCACGCAAGTCGCGCCGGAGGTGCCGCAGTCCTTGCTGGGCGACCAGGGCCGGCTGCGGCAGATCCTGGTCAACCTGGTCGGCAACGCGATCAAGTTCACCAAGCGAGGCGGCGTCCGCGTCGAGGTCGCGACCGAGGGCCCGGTCGGCGAGGAAGCCACGCTGAGCTTCCGCGTCATCGACAGCGGCATCGGCATCGACGAGGCGACCTGCGCGCGGCTGTTCCAGAAGTTCGTGCAGGCCGACAGCTCGACCACCCGCCGTTTCGGCGGCAGCGGTCTCGGCCTGGCGATCTGCCGCGAGCTGGCCGAGCTGATGGGCGGCGGCATGGCGGTCACCAGCGACGTCGGTGTCGGTAGCCGCTTCACTTTGCGGCTCACCTTGCCGGTGGTCGAGCGGGCGCAGTCTTGCACGCCGGTGCGCTGCGCCGAGGGCTGCCGCATCGAGAGCCACGGACCCCGGGAGCGGCCGTCGCTCAAGGTGCTGCTGGTCGAGGACAACAAGGTCAACCAGGCACTGGGCGTCGCGCTGCTGGCCCGCGAGGGCCATCGCACCGACGTCGCCGGCAACGGCCTCGAAGCGATCGAGATGATCGGGCGGTCCGCCTACGACCTGGTCCTGATGGACCTGCAGATGCCGGAGATGGATGGCTTCGCGGCGACGCAAGCGATTCGCGCCCGGCTCGGCCTGAGCGAGCTGCCGATCATCGCCGTCACCGCCAACGCCATGAAGGGCGACCGCGAGCGCTGCCTGCAGGCCGGCATGAACGACTACATCTCCAAGCCCATCGACCGCCGCCACCTGATCGAGACTATCGACTTCTGGTGCGGTGGCGCGGCCCGCCCCGGCGGCGGCCGGCACGCCGGGCTCCAAAGGCTGCTAGATCGGCTGGCGTGAGCCCGCGCGGCGGGCTGCCCCGACCGACGCCCCTTCGCCGTTCCCGACTCGCCCGCCAGGCACTATCCTCGCGGCCCATGCGGATTCTGGTCGTCGGCTCCGGCGGTCGCGAGCACGCGCTGGTCTGGGCGCTCTCCGGCTCGCCGCTTTGCGATGAGATCCACTGCGCGCCGGGCAACGCCGGGATCGCGGCGGAGGAGGGCGTGACCTGCGTCGCCGTCGGTGCCGAGGACATCGAGGGGCTGGTCGCCTACGCCCGGGAGCAGGCCATCGACTTCGTGGTGGTCGGGCCGGAGGCGCCGCTGGTCGCCGGCCTGGTCGACCGGTTGGCCGAGGCCGGCATCAAGGCCTTCGGGCCGAGCGCCGCGGCCGCCGCGCTGGAGGGCTCCAAGGCCTTCATGAAGGACCTCTGCGCCCGCCACGGCATCCCGACGGCCGCCTACGGCCGCTTCACCGATGCCGAGACCGCCAAGGCCTACGTGCGCGAGTGCGGCGCGCCGATCGTGGTCAAGGCCGACGGCCTCGCCGCGGGCAAGGGCGTGACGGTCTGCGAGAGCGTCGAGCAGGCCCTCGAGGCGATCGACCAGGCGATGCGCGACGAGGCCTTCGGCGCGGCCGGCAGCGTGCTGGTCATCGAGGAATTCATGGCCGGCGAGGAGGTCAGCCTCTTCGCCCTGGTCGACGGCGAGATCGCCTTGCCGCTGGCCGCCGCCCAGGACCACAAGCGGGTCGGCGAGGGCGACCGCGGCCCCAACACCGGCGGCATGGGCGCCTACTCGCCGACGCCGGCCTTCGACGCCGACCTGCTGGAGCGGGTCATGGCCGAGATCGTCCGGCCCACGGTCGCCGCCATGGCCGCGGAGGGGCGGCCCTACAAGGGCGTGCTCTTCGCCGGCCTGATGCTGACGGCCGAGGGGCCGAAGCTGCTGGAGTACAACGTCCGCTTCGGCGACCCGGAATGCCAGGTGCTGATGATGCGGCTCAAGTCGGACCTGCTGCCGGCGCTGCTCGCCTGCGCCGACGGCGTGCTCGAGAGCTTCGACCTGCGCTGGTACGCCGAAGCCGCCATGGTCGTGGTCATGGCCGCCGAGGGCTACCCCGGCGCCTACGAGAAGGGCAGTGAGATCCGCGGTCTCGAGGCCGCCGCCGCGCTGCCGGACGTCAAGGTCTTCCACGCCGGCACCAAGCGCGGCGAGAGCGGCGCCTGCCTGGCCAACGGCGGGCGCGTGCTGGGCGTCGCCGCGCTCGGCGCGGACGTCGGCGCGGCGCGCGATCTGGCCTATCGGGCGGTCGACCTGATCGACTGGTCCCAGGGCTTCTGTCGGCGGGACATCGGCTGGCGGGCGCTCGACGCTTCTTAACGTCCGCACGCTAGCTTGTTCTCCGCTGGCGCGGAATTGCGGCACCGGCCCGGCGCCGACAGCGTGAAAACGACCTACACTGGCGACGTTATGTCAGAGACGAAGTACGGCGCGGTCCGAGAGCTGGAGGCCTTCACCGAGGCCGAGCCGGCTTTCGCTCGGGTCCAGGCGCTCTACCGGCAGGCGGTCACGACCATCTGCCGCCAGGTCCAGTCGCTGGCGGGCGACGGCCATGAGGCGAACGGCCCGCCGGCCTGCTACCCCTTCGTCGGCATCGAGGTCTCCAAGGAGGCACTGGAAGGCGGCGGCGGCCTGTCCTACGGCCAGGTGCCCGCCGCGGGCGTCTTCGGCACCACCTTGACCCGGCCGGACCTCTTCGAGACCTACTACCTCTCGCAGTTCAAGCTGCTGCTGCAGAACCACGGCGGGCCGCTTTGGGTCGGCATCAGCGACGTGGCGATCCCGGTAACCTTCGTCGTCGAGGCGGCGGAGGCCGGGCTCGACGAAGGCCAGGCCGCGCAGCTCTCCGATCGCCTGCCGATGCCCGACCTGTCGCGCATCGACGACACGATCGCCAACGGCACCTACCGCCCGGGGTCGTCGGCGCCGCAGCCGCTCGCCCTCTTCACGGCCGAGCGGGTCGACTACTCGCTGGTCCGCCTGGCGCACTACACGGCGACGGCGCCCGAGCACTTCCAGCGCTTCGTGCTGTTCACCAACTACAAGCGCTACGTCGACGAGTTCGTCGCCTACGGCCGGGCCGAGGTCGCCAACGGCAGCGACTACCGGGCCTTCGTCGAGCCCGGCAACGTGGTGACGCCGAACCCGAAACTGACCGACGAGCCGGCCGGCGGCACGCCGCCGCGCCACCTGCCGCAGATGCCGGCCTACCACCTGGTGCGCGACCGGCACCAGGGCATCACCTTGATCAACATCGGCGTCGGCCCCTCGAACGCCAAGACCATCACCGACCACGTCGCGGTGCTGCGGCCGCACTGCTGGCTGATGGTCGGCCACTGCGGCGGCCTGCGGAAGACCCAGCGGCTCGGCGACTACGTCCTCGCTCACGCCTACGTGCGCAGCGACCACGTGCTCGACGCCGACCTGCCGCCCTGGGTGCCGGTGCCGCCGATCGCCGAGGTGCAGATCGCTTTGACCGGCGCGGTCGGCGAGGTCGCCGAGCTGTCCGGCCGCGAGCTGAAGCGCATCTTGCGCACCGGCACGATCTACACCACCGACGACCGCGACTGGGAGCTGCGCCACGCCGACCTGCGGCAGCGCTTCAACCAGTCCCGCGCCATCGCCGTCGACATGGAGTCGGCGACCATCGCCGCCAACGGCTTCCGCCTGCGCGTGCCCTACGGCACCTTGCTCTGCGTCTCCGACAAGCCGCTGCACGGCGACATCAAGCTGCCGGGCATGGCCAGCTCCTTCTACAGCAACTCCATCGGCCAGCACCTGCAGATCGGCCTGGCGGCGATCCGCCGCCTGCGCGAGGAGAGCGTCGCCTCCCTGCACTCGCGCAAGCTCCGCTCCTTCGACGAGCCGGCGTTCCGCTAGTACCTCCCTCTCGCTTGTCATGCTCGGGCTTGACCCGAGCATCCATCGATCCGGTCGCACCATCCTGCGCGCCGAGGCATGGACCCTCGGGTCAAGCCCGAGGGTGACCGTTGTGGTGTCGGCCGGCGACGGGGCATTCAGTTTGCGACTGCATCCACCTTCGGTGTCTTTCTTCTTCAGACGACAAGAATACTGTCATGCTCGGGCTTGACCCGAGCATCCTTCGATCCGGTCGCACCATCCTGCGTGCCGAGGCATGGACCCTCGGGCCGTCGCCCGCCGAAGGGCTATGGCCCGCAGGCGGGCCAAGCCCGAGGGTAACCGTTGTGGTGTTGGTTGTAGTGTTGGTTGGTCCGTGGCGTTCTCAGTCTCCCGCCACACCCACCTTCGGTGCTGCCGGTCCGGGCTCCTTCTGCGGCTCGGCCGGGGCCGGGGGAAAGCTCAAGGTCACGGCGGTGCCGCTGCCGACGCGGCTTTCAATGGCGATGCGGCCGCCGTGCAGCTCGATCAGGGAGCGCACCAGCGGCAGGCCGAGGCCGGTGCCGTGGCCCTGGCTGGTGGTCATGCCTTGGGCCTGGCTGAAGGGCTCGAAGACCCGGTTCAGCAGCTCGGCGGGAATGCCGCTGCCCTGGTCGCGCACGGCGATCTCCAGGCCGCCGTCGCTGCGGCTGCGGGCGGAGATGCGCACCAGGTCGCCGGAGCCGGAGAACTTGGCGGCGTTGGACAGCAGGTTGACCAGCATCTGCTTGACCGCGCGCTCGTCGCCGTAGAGCAGCTTGCCGGGCGGCGGCGGCTCGATCTCCAGGATCACGTTGCGCTCGCGGAAGTCCTCGCGGGTCAGCAGCTCGGCCGACTCGAAGAGCGGCATGAGGCCGAGGCTGGTCGGCTGCAGGGTCATGCGGCCGCTCTCGATGCGCGACAGGTCGAGGATGTCGTTGATGATCTGCAGCAGGTGCCGGCCGCTCTGGTGGATCAGCGCGGCGTACTCGCGGTCGCGCGGCCGTCCCTCGCCGAGCAGGGCGTCGCGGATCACCTCCGAGAAGCCGAGGATCGCGTTCAGCGGCGTGCGCAGCTCGTGGCTGATGTGCGCCAGGAAGCGCGACTTGGCGGCGCTCGCCGCTTCGGCCCGGTCGCGCGCCTCGCTCGCCTCGCGGTTGGCCAGGGCGAGGGCGTCGAAGGCCTGGCTTCGCGCCTTCTCGCGCCACCACATGCCGGTGAAGGCGCCGGCCGCGCCGAGCAGCGCCAGGAAGGCGGCGGCGGCCAGGCCCATGACCAGGCGCTCCCAGTCGCGCAGGGCCTTCGACTCGCGCAGGCCGACGAAGCCGAAGATCGGCAGGTCCGGCACCTGCAGCATGACCGCCAGGTGCGCATCGCCGGTGGCCGGCAACAGGATGCGCATCAGCTGCGCGCTTTCGATGTCGGCCTTGTAGGCCTTGGCGAAGCCCTCGGGGCCGAGCGGCACGCCGACCGCCACCGGGAAGTCGGGCGAGCTCGCCAGGATCAGGCCGTTGCCGTCGATCAGCGCGACGTCGCGCGTGGCGATGCTCGCCTCGAAGCGCTGGAAGTAGCGGCGGTAGTAGAAGGGATCGAAGATCGCCACGGCGACGCCGCCGAAGCCGCCTTGCGGGTCGCCGAAGCCGTGGCTGGCGGCGAAGTAGGAAGCCTTGCTGGTGCGCGAGCGCAGCGGCTCGCCGAGGAACAGGCGACCCGGCCGGAAGTCGTCGGCGTGGGCGCTGAAATAGTCGCGCTCGGCGTCGACGAAGCCCTGCATCAGATCGCTGACCTGGGTCGAGACCAGGCGTCCGTCGCGGTCCATGATCAGCAGGCCGCTGACCTGGGGCAGGCCGTCGAAATGCAGCCGCAACATCTCGTCATGAAAAGTGCCCGGGGCCTGGCCCTGCCGCCAGGCTTCTTCGACCCGGCGGACGATCTCCTGCAGGGTCAGGTCGATGCCCTGCAGGCTGCGCGCGCTGTGCTCGGCCAGCAAAGTCGCCTCGCCGAACAGCGCCTGGTGCAGCGTCTCCTCGGCCCAATGGCGGCTCTGCCAAGCCGCCAGCCCGGCCAAGAGGGCCAGGACCAGGGCCACCAGCAGTGTCCGCTTCGCAACAAAAACCATTGGGCCGCCGACAGAATGCCACGCCGTTTGGCGCCCCGGCGTCGCCTTCTGCCGGTTGCCTTGTGCGACTCTATAACCTTGTGCTGGCGGCTAGAATTGCAATTCGGCTATCCGCCGCAAGCGATGCCCCAGAGGTTAACGCAAGCGGTTAATGCAGGTGACTAGCGCGTTTTCCGCTGACGCGGACTCACGGCACCGGCCCGCTCCCCCTCCCGGCCACCCACGGCAGTATCCTATTGGGTGGCCGGGAGGGGGAGCGGCCCGGTGCCGTCCGATCGGAAAACGCTCTAGCGCGGCCGAGCTGGACCGAGAGCCCGGCTTCCACCGCCGCCGTGATCTCTTCCAGGCTGGCGTGGGTCTTGGTGGCGCCGCGGGCATGCACGAAGTGCAGCAGCGGCGCGCCGTCCGGTCCGAAGACGAAGAGCGTCGGGATTCGCTCGACCTCGCCGAAGGGCCCGGCCACCGCCTCGCCGCCGCCGAGGATCGTGAAGGCCGGCGCCTTTTTGGCGAGGAAGCCCTCGAGGCCGCCCGGCCGCGGCAGGTAGTCCTCGAAGATGTTGACCGCGACGATCGCCACCTGCCGCTCGTCGTAGCTCTGCCGCAGGCTGTTCAGGTAGTCGAACTCGACGTGGCAGGGCGGGCACCAGGAGGCAAAGAAGGTCAGCACCACCACGCGGTCTTGCAGGGACGCGGCGTCGAGCGTCTCGCCCTGCATGTAGGGCAGCGCGGCGAGGGCCTGGCGTCGCGCCTCGTCGAGGCTGATCTCCGCCGCCCGCGGCGCGGTCGGCAGGCCGATCGCGACCGCCAGCGCCAGGAGCAAGCTGCGGAGTGCCTGTCGAGTCATTGGAGCACGCTGAGGTCGATCTCTTCCGAGGGGCCGAGCCAGAGCGCGTAGTCGCGATGGTCGGCCAGGTCGTCGCCGGTCAGCGCGTGCAGGAAGATCACCAGGCCGTCGCGGTTGAGCATCAGCCAGGGCAGCAGCGCCGCCAGCAGCTCGGGCCCGAAGGCGATCTGATAGCTGCCCCGGGGATGCGGCCCGATCGGCTTGTCGTGCCAGCGGCCGAGCGCGACGTCGAAGCGCGCCTCGATGGCCGCGCGCAGCGTCTCGGCGCGCGGCTTCTCGTCGGCGTCGTAGTAGACGTGGGCGTGGTAGCCGCTGATCTCTGCCATGGGACGTCCGGCGCTCCCTGTCGTTCTGGATATGGCCTCGGCGCGATCCCTTGTCAGGGGTCTGCCGAAGCCGGTGACGTCAACGTGATGGATGCCATGAAGCTCACCGCCGGGCGGCGAAGAACCTCTTCAGGAGCCTGGCCGCGGCGAGCTCCTGCAGGCCGCCGACGACCTCCGGGCGGTGGTGGCAGCTCGGCTGCTGGAAGATCCGCGGGCCGTGCTCGACGCCGCCGCCCTTGGGGTCGTAGGCGCCGAAGTAGAGCCGGCGCAGGCGGGCGAAGGCGATCGCCTGGGCGCACATCGGGCAGGGCTCCAGGGTGACGTAGAGATCGGCCTCGGTCAGGCGCGGGGCGCCGACGGCGCGCGCCGCCTCGCGGATCGCCAGCAGCTCGGCATGGGCGGTCGGGTCGCGGTCGCGCTCGACCCGGTTGTGGGCGCGGGCCAGGACGCGGCCGCTGTCGCCCTCGACCAGGACGGCGCCGACCGGCACCTCGCCGGCCGCCGCGGCGGCCTCGGCTTCCTGCAGGGCGAGGGCCATGGGGTCGGCCGTGGTCGACGTGACGATGACGAGTCCCCCGAGTCTGGACGGCGAGTCAGGAAAGCGGCGAGCCGGCATGCTGCGCCGACCTGGCACTGCCTGTCCAGTTGGGGCCTGTCCAGACGCCGTCAGTCTTTTGGGGGCTGGCGGGGGACCGCGTGGCTAGTGGAAGACCTGGCCCAGGCAGAGCAGCGCGCTCGACCAGCCGCCTTCGTGCTTGGCGCGCATGTCCTCGCTGGCGAAGCCCTCTTGGAGGAGCTGTAGCTCGGTGCCGCCCTTGGCGGCGACGAAGGTCAGGGTGACCAGGGTCTCCCGGTCGGCGAACTCGCCCTCCTCCCAGGCCCAGGTGAAGCGGAGGCGGCTCGGCGGGCTGATCTCGCGGTAGACGCCGCGCACGCAGTGGTCCCGGCCCTCGGCGTTGCGCATGCAGGTGCGCCAAGCGCCGCCGGGCCGCAGGTCGAGCTCGACCACCGGCGCGGTCATGCCCTCCGGCCCCCACCAGGCGGCCAGCGCCTCCAGGTCGGTGAAGGCCTTGAAGACCGCCTCGGGCGGGGCGGCGAAATGGCGCACGAGGGTCAGGACCGGGGCGTCGCCGGTCTCGGGTTGGAGGGCTGTCATGGCTCCTAGTCTCCCTGCGAGGTCCGTTCCAGGTAGCGGGCCAGGCGGTCGAAGCTGCCCTCCCAGAACTGCTTGTAGTGGTCGATCCAGGCGGCCGCGGCCTTGAGCGGCGCCGGCTCCAGGTGGCAGCGGCGCCACTGGGCGTCGGTCTCGCGGTGAATCAGGCCGGCGCTCTCCAGCACCTTGAGATGGCGCGAGACCGCCGGTAGCGACATCGGGAAGGGCGCCGCCAGCTCGCCCACCGAGGCCGAGCCTTCGGCCAGGCGCGCCAGAATCGCCCGGCGGGTCGGGTCGGCCAGGGCGGCGAAGGTCTCGTTGAGGCGGTCGGTTTCGGCCTGCTGCATGGCCCGTATTTAAGTGATCGCTTAATTAAGGTCAAGCTTAAATACAGGATCGACGGCTCGGTCACGGCCTTGCTCCGTTGCCCCGACGCGGGCGCAGGTCTAATACCAAGGCGCGATGAGCTCGGCTCATCTCAGGCTGGTAAAAGAGTGCCTTATGCACGCAAGGGATAGGGATCGGGACCGGCCGGTGATCGGCCTGACGGTCGACGTCGAGACGCGGGCGCCGGCCCGCAGCGGCCATCGGGCGCGGCCGGCCTACGAGCTGCGCCAGGCCTACTGCGACGCGGTGGTCGCGGCCGGCGGCCTGCCGCTGCTGCTGCCGCACCAGCCGGACCTGGCCGAGACCTACGTCGCCGGCCTGGACGGCCTGATCGTCACCGGCGGCGCCTTCGACGTCGACCCGGCGCTCTACGGCGCCGCCGCGCGTCACCCGACGGTGACGACCAAGGACCGGCGGACCGACTTCGAGCTGGCGGCGACCCGCGCGGCCCTGGCCCGCGACCTGCCGCTGCTCGGCATCTGCGGCGGCCAGCAGCTACTCAACGTCGCCTTCGGCGGCAGCCTGATCCAGCACATCCCGGACAGCGTCCCCGAGGCCCTGGCGCACGAGCAGCCCAACGACCGCGGCGAGCCGGGGCATCCGGTGGAGATCGCCGCCGGCAGCCTGCTGCAGCGGATCTGCGGCACGACCCGGATGCAGGTGAACTCGGCGCACCACCAGGCGGTCGAGCGGCCGGGCGAGGGCCTGGTCGTCTCGGCCCGCGCGCCCGACGGCGTGGTCGAGGCGATCGAGGCGCCGGCGCGCGCCTTCTGCCTCGGCGTGCAATGGCACCCGGAGTACGCGGTCGATCCGGCCGACGCCAGGATCTTCCAGGCCCTGGTCGCGGCCGCCCGCGAGGCCGGCGCGCCCGCCCTCGAAGCCGCCCTCGAGTCCACCGGGGCCTGAGGCGCCGCCCGCCATGACCGAGACCGCGAGCGGCGAGCGCATCGCCAAGGTGATCGCCCGCGCCGGCCTGGGCTCGCGGCGCGAGGCCGAGCGCTGGATCGCCGCCGGCCGGGTGGCGCTCGACGGCAAGCCGGTGACCTCGGCGGCGACCCTGGTGACGCCCGAGCAGAAGATCACCATCGACGGCTCGAGCCTGCCGCCGCCGCCGGAGCCCCGGCTCTGGCGCTTCCACAAGCCGGACGGCGTGCTGACCACGGCGCGCGACCCCGAGGGCCGCAAGACCCTCTACGACCTGCTGCCCCGCGACCTGCCGCGGGTCATGCCGGTCGGCCGGCTCGACATGAGCTCCGAGGGCCTGCTGCTGCTGACCAACGACGGCGCGCTCAAGCGCCGGCTGGAGCTGCCGGCGACCGGCTGGCGGCGGCGCTACCGGGTCCGGGCCTACGGCCGCACCACCGCGGAGCGCCTGGCCGAGCTGCGCCGCGGCCTGACCCTCGACGGCATCCACTACGGCCCGATCGAGGCGCGGCTCGACCGGCAGTCCGGCGCCAATGCCTGGCTGACCATGAGCCTGCGCGAGGGCAAGAACCGCGAGGTGCGCAAGGTTTGCGCCCACCTCGGGCTGACGGTGAACCGGCTGATCCGGATCGGCTACGGGCCCTTCCTGGTCGGCCGCCTGAAGCCCGGCGAGCTGGCCGAGGTGCCGCGCCGCGCCCTGGCCGAGCAGCTCGGCGAGGTCGAGCCGGAGAAGCGCGACCGGCGCGGCCATGCCCGCGCCAAGCCGAAGCCGGTCAAGCCCGGGCACCGCAAGCGGGCGGCGGCCAAGCGCGCCGCCAAGGCGGGCCAGGTCGAGAGCCAGCCGCGCAAGGGCAAGGCTGCGAAGCCGGCTGGCGGTGCCAAAAGGAAGACCGCCAACCTAAAGGGCGTCGGGGGCAGCGGCGGCAAGACGAAGCATGCGGATCGTCGGCGGCCGACTTAGGGGCCGCAGCCTGGCGGCGCCCGAGGGCCTGGCCGTGCGGCCGACCGCCGACCGCACGCGCGAGGCGCTGTTCAACATCCTGACCCAGGGCCGCCTGGCCGAGGCCGGGCCGCCGCTCGCCGGCGCCCGGCTGCTCGACGCCTTCGCCGGCACCGGCGCGCTCGGCCTCGAGGCCCTGTCGCGGGGCGCCGCCTCGGTGGTCTTCATGGAGGAGCAGGCGGCCGCCGAGGCGACTTTGCGCAAGAACATCCGCGACCTCGGGGTCGAGGCGGAGAGCAAGGTGCTGCGCGCCGACGTGCTGCGGCCGCCGCCGGTCGAGCGGCACGGCGGGCCCTGCGGCATCGTCCTGATGGACCCGCCCTACAACCAGGGCCTGGCCGAGCCGGGCCTGCGCGCCCTCGACGCCGCCGGCTGGCTGGCGGCGGCTTGCCTGATCAGCCTGGAGCTGCTGAAGAGCGAGCCCTTCGCCCCGCCGGCCGGCTTCGAAGAGCTGGAGTCGCGAAACTACGGCAAGGCCCGGCTGGTATTCCTGCGCAAGACGGGCTGACAGCCCAGCAACAGCCATTGATGTTGCTAGCAGTGCTAGCAAATGCTATCTTAGCGAGCAATTCGCCGTGGAGACGCCTCTTGGCCAACATCAGCGTCCGCAATCTCGATGACGAGACCTACCGCCGGCTCAAGCGGCGCGCGGCCCGGTCGGGCGTCTCCATGGAGGAGGAGGTCAGGCGCATCCTGAACCGCGCCGTCGCCGCGCCCGAACGGCTCGGCGATCTGATGATCTCCTACTTCGGTCCGGAGAACGGTGTCGACCTCGAGCTACGGCCGCGCGAGCCGCACGAGCCGCCCGATCTCTTGGAATGATCGTCCTCGACACGAACATCGTTTCGGAAACGATGAGAGCCGAGCCGGATCGTGCCGTCGCGGCTTGGCTGAACGAACAGGTTTCCGACGATCTATATGTGACCGTGGTTTCGCTGGGCGAGTTGACATACGGAGTCGAGACCTTGCCGGAAGGCCGGAGGCGAAAAAGCCTGGCGGCCGGCATCGATCGCATCCGGAATGCCGCATTCAAGGATCGCATCCTCGTGCTCGACGATGACTCGGCGCTTCGCTCGGGTGAACTGATGGCGCGTCGCAAGTCTATCGGCCGGCCGATGGATTTGGCGGACGGCTACATCGCGGGCATTACCAGTGTCTATGGCGCTGTCCTGGCAACCAGAAACGTCCGCGACTTCGAGCACTGCGGCTTGACGGTGATCGACCCCTTCGAGACCGGCCGACGGGGGTTTCACGAAGATCCTCTATGAGCCCCGCTTGAGCCGGACGATCGCCTCGTGCAGGGCGGAGAGGAAGCGGGAGCGGTCGCGGTCGGTGAAGGCGCCGGGGCCGCCGGTCAGAGTGCCGGCCTCGCGCAGCTCCTGCTTCAGGTTGCGCGTCGCCAGGGCCATGCCGACGGAGTCCGGCGTGAAGGCGCGGCCGTCGGGGGCGAGCACGACGGCGCCGGCTTTGACGCAGCGGCTGGCCAGGGGCACGTCGGCGGTGACCACGATATCGCCCGGCCCGACGCGCTCGGCGATCCAGTCGTCGGCCGCGTCGAGCGCGTCGCCGACCACGACACGCTTGATCCAGGGCTCGCGCGGCAGGGCGATGATGTCGTTGGCGACGACCTGCACGCCCAGGCCGTGGCGCTCGGCGACCTTGTAGATCTCGCGCTTGACGGGACAGGCGTCGGCGTCGACGTAGATCTCGCCGGGGCCCTGAAGGTCCTCCGCCGTCACCGCCGGCCGAACAGCTTCTCGATGTCGGCCAGCTTCAGCTCGACGTAGGTCGGGCGGCCGTGGTTGCACTGGCCGGAGTGCGGCGTCGCCTCCATCTGGCGCAGGAGGGCGTTCATCTCGTCGAGGTTCAGCGGCCGGCCGGCGCGCACCGAGCCGTGGCAGGCCATGGTGCCGCAGATCGTCTCCAGCCGCTCCTTGAGGGCCAGCGCCTCGCCCAGCTCGGCCAGCTCGTCGGCCAGGTCGCGCACCAGGCCCTGGATGTCGGCCTCGCCGAGCAGGGCCGGCACCTCGCGCACCACCACCGCGCCGGCGCCGAAGGCCTCGAGCACCAGGCCGAGCTCGGCCAGCTCGGCGGCGCGTGCGGCGAGGCGGGCGACGGCCGGCTCCTCCAGCTCGACCACCTCGGGCAACAACAAGATTTGTCTGGCCACGCCCGTCGCCGACAGGGCCTGCTTCATGCGCTCGTAGACCAGGCGCTCGTGGGCGGCGTGCTGGTCGACGATGACGATGCCGTCGTCGGTCTGGCTGACCACGTAGGTGGCGTGCACCTGGGCCCGGGCGGCGCCGAGCGGATAGTCGCGCGCCGGCACCGCGGCGGTATCGGGCGCCGCCGCTTCGGCGCGCGCGCCCGGTGTGGCGGGGAGATTGGGCAGCGGCGCGTGATAGGCCGCGGCCGCCTCGGCCAGTCCGGCCGTGGGTCGCGTGCCGGCGCCCGACCAGCCGCCGCCCGTCCAACCGCCACTCTGGCCCGGCCGCAGGGCGCCCAGTGCCTGCTCGGCGACGCTGGTCGAGGCGCGGTGGCCGGCGGCGGCCAGGGCGTGCTTGCAGGCGCCGACGATCAGGCCGCGGACCAGCGCGGCCTCGCGGAAGCGAACCTCGGCCTTGGCCGGGTGGACGTTGACGTCGACGGCCGCCGGCGGCACCTCGAGGAACAGGGCGACCATCGGATGGCGGTCGCGGGCCAGGAAGTCCTGGTAGGCGCCGCGCAGGGCACCGAGCAGCAGGCGGTCGCGCACCGGCCGGCCGTTGACGAAGAGGTACTGCGCCCGGGCCGAGCCGCGGTTCAGGGTCGGCAGGCCGATGTAGCCGGTCAGCCGGAGCCCTTCGCGGCTGGCGTCGATCGGCAGGGCGTTGTCGGCGAACTCGCGGCCCATGATCGCCGCCAGCCGGGCCAGCCGCGAGTCGAAGAGGGTGCCGCCGGCCGGCGCCAGGTCGAGCAGGCGGCGGTTCTCGTCGGCCAGGGTGAAACCGACCGCCGGATGGGCCATGGCCAGGCGCGCCAGGGCGTCGCGCACCTGGTCCTGCTCGGCGCGGGCCGACTTCAGGAACTTGAGCCGGGCCGGCGTGGCGTAGAAGAGGTCGCGGACCTCGACGCGGGTGCCCTGCGGCCCGGCGGCGGGCTCGACCGGGCCGAGCCGGCCGCCCTCGATGGTCAGGCATGTGGCCTCGGCGGCGCCGGCCGGCCGGCTGGTCACGGTGAGGCGGCTGACCGCGCCGATCGAGGGCAGCGCCTCGCCGCGGAAGCCGAGGCTGGCGATGTTGACCAGGTCGTCGTCCGGCAGCTTGGAGGTGGCGTGGCGCTCGACGGCGAGCCGCAGCTCGTCCGGGCTCATGCCGCGGCCGTCGTCGGTCACCGCGATCAGCGCCCGGCCGCCGGCGCGCAGCACCACGTCGATGTTGCGGGCGCCGGCGTCCAGCGCGTTCTCGGCCAGCTCCTTGACCACCGCCGCCGGCCGCTCGATCACCTCGCCGGCGGCGATGCGGTTGACCAGGCCCTCCGGCAGCCGGCGGATCGCGCCGGCGCGCTCCTCGGTGGTTACGCTCATGGGGTTGTCGCGCTGGAACTCATGACCAAGCTGCAAGGTAGCAGAGTCGCCCCCGGCGGCGAAGCTTCCCTACAGCCTTCCGAAGCGGTTGCGCAGCCAGACGAAGCCGAAGAAGTAGCCGAACCAGAGCAGGATCGAGAGCAGGTAGAAGGTCAGGGTGCGCCAGGACCAGAGCGGCCAGGCGCCGGCCTCGCCGAAGGCGATGATGTTGGGATGCCAGGAGAAGAGCTGCGAGCGCCAGCGGTTCCACAGCACGGTGACCTGGGTGTTGCGCGATTCCGCGGTCTGGGCGTCGTTGAAGACCCGCTCGCTGTTCAGCTTGAACCACCAGCCGGAGTCCTCGTTCTCCAGCTCGACCCCGGCGTCCGCCTGGTTGCGCATGTAGACGTACTGGATGTCGCGGGTATTGCCGCCGGCGTCGGGGTCGGTGCGCCGCACCTCGGTGCCGCTGACGATGCCCGTGGTCCAGGTCGGCCGGGCGTACTCCCACCAGAACCACAGCGGGATGCCGACGACCAGCGCCAGGATGGCCGGCAGCAGCCCGCCCGTGCGCCAGAGGAAATAGGCGAAGAGCAGCAGCACAAGCAGCAGGATGTAGCCGATCGAAAACCAGATCTCGAGCATCGCGGTCCAGCCATGGTTGGGGCGCGGGAGCCTAGCAGAGTCCGGGCGGCCCGCGAAATGGCGAGGCCGGCTAGGTCCTCGGTCCTGTCAGAAACCTGAAATGGTCTCGGCATCCGGGCTATCAAGGCCGTTCGGGAAGAAACAGCCGGCCCGACTGTGAAGGCGATGCCCGAGACCGTCCGGAGGCAGCCAGCCGAGCCGCTATCTGATCCACGTCAATAGACGGCGCTGCGAGCTGACCTAAGCTCCCCGCTGTCCCGGCGACAGGGATGAACGTTCCAAGGAGGAAGGCATGGCGGCGCCCGCGCAGCGCGTGAAGATAGAGCTGGAGCGCGTTTCCCCGGTCAGCGACTATGACGAGGAGGGCTACGAGGAGTGCTGGCTGGTCGTGGCCACGCTGGACCTCGACACCCACAAGCGGCAGCGGGCGACCCTGCGCCGCTGCGCCACCCACGACGAGGCCGCGGCCGCCCTCGACGGCATCTGGGAAAAGCTCATCGCCGAGCGCGCGTCGGGCGAGCGCGCCGCCTGAGGGAGACGGGTCGTGAACAGCGCGCTCAGCAAGTACATGACCCTGGCGGTGCCGCGCTACACCAGCTACCCGACGGCGCCGCAGTTCGACGCCTCCATCGACGGCGAGGCCTACGGCGCCTGGCTGGCGCGGCTCGACCCGGCCGAGCCGATCTCGCTCTACCTCCACGTGCCCTTCTGCGACGAGCTCTGCTGGTACTGCGGCTGCAACATGAAGCTCGCCGCCCGCTACGGGCCGGTGGCCGAGTACCTGGACAGCCTGATCGGCGAGATCGATCTGGTGGCGGCGCGCCTCTCCGGCCGCCTGCGGGTCTCGCACCTGCACTGGGGCGGCGGCACGCCGACCTCGCTCAAGCCCGACGACCTGGCGCGCGCCATGCTCGCGCTGCGCAGCCGCTTCGACTTCACGGACGAGGCCGAGATCGCCATCGAGAGCGACCCGCGGACCCTGACCGCGGAGATGATCGAGCGCATCGGCGCGCTCGGCTTCAACCGGGCGAGCTTCGGCGTGCAGGAGTTCGACCCGAAGGTGCAGCGGGCGATCAACCGGATCCAGCCGCCGGAGCTGGTGGCGACGTGCGTCGAGGGCCTGCGCGCCGTCGGCGTCGCCGACATCAACTTCGACCTGATCTACGGCCTGCCGCACCAGAGCGTCGAGACCATCACCGCCACCGTCGCGCGCTGCGCCGAGATGGCGCCGGACCGCCTGGCTCTGTTCGGCTACGCCCACGTGCCCTGGATGGCCAAGAAGCAGCGGCTGATCGACGAGGCGGCCCTGCCCGGCGCCGAGGCCCGCCTGGCGCAGGCCCGCGCCGCCGCCGAGAAGCTGCAGGCGGCCGGCTACCTGGCTATCGGCCTCGACCACTTCGCCAAGCCCGAGGACCCGCTGGCCATCGCCGCCCGCGAGGGCCGCTTGCGGCGCAACTTCCAGGGCTACACCACCGACCAGGCCGAGACCCTGCTCGGCTTCGGCGCGACGGCCATCGGCCGGACCCCGGAGGGCTACGTCCAGAACATCGCCGAGACCGGCGCCTGGGCCCGGGCCATCGCCGAGGGCCGGCCGCCGATCGGCCGCGGCCGCGCCTTCGCCGGCGACGACAAGCTCCGGGGCGCGGTGATCGAGCAGCTCATGTGCGTCGGCGCGGTCGACACGGCGGCGCTCGGCGCCCTCCACGAGGCGCCGCCCGACTGGTGCGCGCGCGAGCTCGAGTCCCTGGCGCCGATGACCGCGGAGGGCCTGCTGAGCATCGAGGCGGGCCGGGTCGAAGTCACGGAAGCCGGCCAGCCCCTGGTCCGGGTCGTCGCCGCCGCTTTCGACCGATACCACGCCCGAGCGCAGAAGCGGCACTCGGTCGCGGTGTGAAACCGGAGCGGGCTGCTGAACTAGGGCCTGTGGACATTTATTTGAGAGCCATGAGTGTGCCTGCCAGGTGGATCATGGCGGCGAAGCTCGTGTCGGTCTTTTCGTAGCGCGTGGCGATGCGTCGGAACTCTTTGAGATTGCAGAAGAAGTTTTCGACGAGGTGGCGCCATTTGTAGATC
>JANQLT010000135.1 GCA_028280455.1 Kiloniellales bacterium | reverse complement strand
ACGGCCCTCTCCCCCGACGGGGGAGAGGGATGCGCAGGCTTGGTGAGGCGCAGCCGAGCCTAGCCGGAGCTGGGTGAGGGGGCGGTTCGTTTCGATGTCAACGACGACAGGCACGAGCGGCGGTCGCTGGAGCGCTATCGGGCGACTGGGCGGCGAGCCTAGTACTCGTAGGGCTCGACCTGGATACCTTCGAGCACGTAGGCCGCCTCGACGTCGGCGGTGCCGTCGACCAGGTAGAGCGAGGAGCTGGTCGCCTCGACCTTCATCTGACCGGTGATCCAGACCGGCTCGAAAAGGCGCTCGGCCTTGTAGGTCTGGTTCAGCTTGACCAGGACGATCTGGTTGGCCGGCGGCGGCGGCACGTGGATGCAGGCGCCGACATAGGGCACCAGCAGGAACTCGTCGGTGCCGCTCTCGTCCAGCTCGAGGGGCAGAGCGTAGCCCGGGATGCGTACCTGCTGGCCGTCCAGGTCCGTGACCACGGCCTTCTGCAGTTCCGTCACCTTGGCCAGGAGGGCTTCGTACTCCACGACCAGCGCCTCGACGTCGAGCCCCTGCTGGTCGAGCTGGTAGGCGATCTCGACGGCCTCCTCGTAGAAGGGATCGACCTTGGTGATCAGCCCGTTCTTCTCCAGGGTCCGGATCTGGACCAGGGCTTCCAGGTCCAGCACCTGGTCGTCGGTCAGCGCCGTGAAGGGATTGGCGATCTGCGGCATCGGCGGCACCAGCAGGTCCCAGGTCAGCACGCGCGGCACCTCGGCCCGGACGGCCGGCACGGCCAGCAGGAGGGCGACAAGGACCTGAAGGGCGAGGCGGCGCATGGGCGGCGGGATCCGACGTAAGCCTATGATAATACTATAGGCAGCCGGCCGAGCGGTGACGAGCCACCTCACGACTTGTTGTGCCGAGCCTGGGCCGGGCCGCGGTCACGTCGACCCTTTATTGGATGGAAATGGATGGATAAATGGATGGAGATGTGAGAGAATAATGGATGGAATCGGATGGAAAAATGGATGGCGGCATGAACACCGCGACCTTGGCGATCACGGGCGAGGTTCTCAAGCTCATCGCCGAGATCGACGAGTTCAAGGGCGCGTGGCAGGCCATCGGGCGTCTTGCGCCGGAGCGTCTCTCTCGTCTTCGCCGCGTCGCCACCATCGAGAGCATCGGCTCATCCACCCGGATCGAGGGCGCGCGCCTGAGCGACCGCGAGGTCGAGCGGCTGCTGGCAAACCTCGACATTAGGGCATTCGAGACGCGCGACGAGCAGGAGGTCGCCGGCTACGCCGACGTCATGGAGACGATCTTCGACGCCTTCGCGGCAATCGACCTCACGGAGAGCCATATCTTCCAGCTCCACCGCGACCTGCTGCGCCATTCGGACAAGGACGAGCGCCACCGCGGCGCGTACAAGACCCTGTCCAACAATGTCGAGGCCTTCGATTCCGACGGCAGAAGCCTGGGCATCGTCTTCGAGACCGCCACACCCTTCGAAACGCCGCGGCTCATGCGCGAGCTGGTCGAATGGACCAACGCCAGCTTGGAGGATGAGCGACACCACCCGCTGTTGACGATCGCCATCTTCGTCGTCGTCTTCCTCGAGATCCATCCCTTCCAGGATGGCAACGGCCGCCTCTCGCGCGTGCTGACGACCCTCCTGCTCCTGCGCGCGGGCTACGACTACGTGCCCTACAGCTCGCTCGAGAGCGTCGTCGAGCAGTCCAAGGAGGGCTACTACCTGGCCCTTCGGCAAACGCAGGGAACCATCCGGACCGAGCGGCCCGATTGGCAGCCCTGGGTCACCTACTTCCTCCGGGCCTTGCAGAGCCAGAAGTCTCGCCTCGCAACGAAGATCGAGCAAGAGCGCTCGATCTTGGGCGATCTACCCGAGCTTTCGGCGGCGATTCTGGAACTGGCCCGCGCGCACGGACGGGTCACCGTTGCCGACGTCGCTGCCGCCACGGGCTCAAGCAGAAACACGGTCAAGGACCACCTGAAGGCCCTGACCAAGGCCGGTCATCTGCAGCGACAGGGCGCCGGGCGCGGCACCTGGTACGCCCTCGCTTGATCGAAAGAGCCGTTGCCCAAGGCGGCTCGCGCACCCGACTTCCTACTGCGGCGGCGGCCGGTTCCTGCGGAAGGCTTCGCGCAGGCGTTGCAGGTCGATGCCGAGCTCGCGGGCGGCGCGGCCGAAGTTGGGGGGCGGCGGGCCGATGGCGCGGCGCAGGGCCTCGACCTCGACGCCGAGCTCTTCGGCGACGGCGACCAGCGGGTCGGGGCCGCGCTGGCGTCGCGGCAGGGTGATGTCCGGCCGCACCCGGACCGGCGTGCCGCGGAAGCAGCCGACCGAGTAGGGATACTCGCCGTTCAGGTGGTAATGATAGATGACCTGGATGCGGCCGTCCCAGAGCACCGGGCCGACGTGGCCGTGGCAGGCATCGAGGTCGCGGTTGAGGATCTCGCGGCCGCCCTCGTCCAGCGCCCCGTAGATGCCGAAGCCGTCCAGGGCGTAGCCGACCAGCTCGCTGTGGCCGTTGGCGTCGACGCCGGTCGGCAGGCAGGCCTGGTCGTCGTGATAGTGATACTGACCGTCCTGCTGTGGATGGCCGCCGCAGAGGTCCATCATCTCGTAGGCCGCCGCGTCGCGGCCGCGGGCATCCAGCGCGTTGTAGAGCGCGCCGCCGACCAGGGTGAAGCCGATCAGGCCCATGGGCACGCAGCTCGGCGCCGCCGCGACCCGCGGCGCCCAGGGCAGCTTCAGCTCGATGCGCTGGGTGCGGATGGCGTTGGGGTTGCGGTCGTACTGGAAGGCCGGGTCGGAGGGGCGGATCGGGAAGATGCCGGTCGGGTGGGTCGGCAGGTTGTTGGCCCGGATCACCCGCCAGTCGCCCTCGCGCAGGACCTGGATCTCGGCATTGGGCCAGGACTGTCGGCCGCCGACCTGCGGCTTCTGCGCCGGGTCATAGCGGCCGGCGCTGATCCAGGGATAGGGGCCGACGGCGCCGGGCGCGTTCGGGTCGAAGGTCTGGCGACAGGCGTAGAGATGATCGACCCGCGGCTCGGCGGAGATCCGCCCGTCACCGAGCGCCCGCGTGTCGTGCGCCCAGGCCCCCGTGTTCAAGGCGACAGTCAGAGTAAGGAGAGAGACGACCAAGAATCCCGACCAAGCAAAGCGCGACATGGGACGACTTCCCTCCAGAGGCTCGTCTCTCGATTGCCTCACTGATGACACCCGAAGTGTCATGGCGATGCCATAGGACTATGGCAAAACTAAGCATCGTTGGGGGGCGCCGTTTACCAGAAGGTGCCGCGACCATGCTCAATCAAACCCGCGTCGAGGCCCTCGCCGCCGCCAAGGTGGCGATCCGGGCCTATTCGAGAGACCCATCCGACCGCAACGCCGCCCGCGTCGAGGCGGCCTGGCAGACCATCCGCACGCTGGACGCCGTCTCGGCCTGGCGCCATCGCCATCCCGCGACGCTCGAGCCGCGAGACCGAAGCAACCTCACCTACGCGACCGGCTGACGCGCGACGTCCCTGTCGCGACTGGATCCCACACCTCGCCCCGGCCTCTCCTCGAGGGGCCGGGGCTTTGCTTCGGAGAGCGCGCGGCGGGGCGGCGGCTCTCCGTGACGGACGCCGCCGCCGACAATCCCTAGAAGACGCCGCTGATCAGCCGGTTCACCAGCGGCCAGGTGTTGGCGAGCGTGATGGTCAGGCAGGCCAGGACGTAGAAGCCCAGGAGCCATTCGATCAGCACGAGCAGGCGCGCGGGCAGGAAGCCCAGCCGGCCGCTCACCAAGGTGTCGCGGTAGCCGATCTTGAACAGCAGCAAGGCGCTCAGCCTGAGCGCGGTGACGAAGCGGCTATGCGACAAGCCGCCCGGGTCGGCGGCGCCCTCGGCCCGCTTCAGGTAGACATGCGGCATGTCGAGCAGCCGCAGGCGCAGGCTGAACTCGCCGCTGCTCTCGGGCAGGGCGCGCCGCTCGAGGCGGCAGAAGCTGAACAGGACCGCAAAGAACAGACAGAGCAGGAGCGAGCCTGCGAGCAGCGGCCAGATTCGCCGGCCGTAGCCGCTGGTCAGGCCCCAGAAGAGCCACTCGGCTTCCAGCGCCCAGCGCTCGCCCAGATCCTGCTCCTGCCGCGCCTGGGCCAGCTCCGCCAGCTTGGCGTGGTAATGGGCCTCGTTGGCGTCGTGCAGCAGGCTCTTCCAGCGAAAGGACTCCTCCAGCTTGAACAGGGCCGCCGACAGCGTCTCGAGCGGCCGGCCGCCAGCGTCGCCGCCCGATCGCTCGCGGGCGATGGGGTTGTCCCAGCGCTCGGGCGGCGGTAGCTGGTCCCAGCGGATCGAGAGATCGGCAAAGCGAAGATAGGACAGCAGGAAGCGCGCCGGCGTCCGGCGACCCTGCAGGACCGCATCCGTGAAGTCGGCGGTCCCGTTGAACCCGACGTCCTCCAGGGTCAGATCGCCCAGGATCTGGCTGCGCAGGAAGAAGGCGTTGCCCTCGAAGGTGACGAAGCGAAGGCTGGTCAGGGAGGGATCGCCGCAGCCTTCCTCCGCCGCGGTCTCTGTACCTTGCGCAGTGGCAGCGCCCTCGAGCGCGCCGAGCCGCGCATCGGAGAAGTCGACGTCCTTGGCGAAGACGACGTCCTTCAGGCAGAGACTGGCGATCTGCGCGCCGCGGAAATCCACCCGTCCCGGCACGAGAGTCAGCGACGGGTTCCGAAAGTCCAGCTCGCGCAACCGGGCATCGCGAAAGTCGACGAAGCCCCGCGCCGTCGAGGAGTTCAAGACGAGGCTGCCACGCATGTCGCTGTCTCGGAAGGAGACCAAGTCGTTGAACAGCGCACCGGACAGATCCACGTCGTCCGTGAAAAGGCCGGCGAGCGTGGTTCGGCCCTGAAAGGCCACGCCTTGCAGATTGAGCAAGCCACCGATGTTGATAAAGGACGCGTCGCTCTCGAAAGTCGTGTCGTAGAGGAAGGCGTTGCCGATGAGTCCGGCAAAGCGGGCTTCGCCTTCGAACGCCATACCGGCGAAGTTCAGCTCGCCCTCGTTCGCCAAGGCGTAAAACTCGCGCGCCGCCACCGCGCCGTTCATGTCCATCCGGTTCGACCAGGCGAGCTTTTCGAACAGCACATCGCCGGCAAAGATCGCGTCTTGGAAATTGATCTCGCCATAGCCGAGCCCGACGCCAAGCGTCACCGCGGAGAGCCGGAGCTTGCCCTGGAAGAGCGTTCGGCGGGCATTGAAGGTCAGGAACTGGCCGCGGCGCCAGTCGAAGGTCGTGTCCTCGAACAGCAGATCGGGCCCGACGACGTGCATCCCGGCGATCCCCCGGGCTTGGGCACGGGCGATCCAGCTCTGCCGCCGCGCCGCGCTCCAGTCGGCGGGGAACACGACGGAGTCGAGCGGCGTCTCGGGGATCTGCTGGAAGTTGAGGCCACCGGTGATGCGGCTGTTCAGGACCTGGATTTGGCCCACGTCCTCGAGACGCGGGTCCGAAAGGGCCTGGACCAGCCACGCGCCGGAGAACTCTCGGTTCGAGACCACCGCGGCGATGTCCCTGCCCCGCTTCCAGCCGGGCTGGCCCCTGTCGCGCTCGGCATCGGCGCTGGCCCGCTGCCAGCTCTCGAGCAGGAGCGCAATCAGGGCTTCGGCCGACTCGAGCCGACTCGGCGCCGCCTGGGCCTCCGCGTTGCCGAGCGCGACCACCAGGATCGCCGCCGACATTAGACCGGCGAGACGTCGTCTCATGACCTGGCGTCACTAGGGCGTGGCAGCGCTCGAGATCCTCCCGGTGACAAGCGCGAGATGCGGTCCGCCAAGCTGAGCGCCGACGAGCCCTCGGCGTCAACGGCCTTGTGCGGCCCGGTGGCAGACTCCGGACCGCGCGGCCGCGCCGGCTAGAGCGTTTTCCGATCGGACGGCACCGGGCCGCTCCCCCTCCCGGCCACCCACGGCAGTATCCTATTGGGTGGCCGGGAGGGGGAGCGGGCCGGTGCC
>JANQLT010000133.1 GCA_028280455.1 Kiloniellales bacterium | reverse complement strand
CCGGTGCCGTGAGTCCGCGTCAGCGGACAACGCTCTAGAAGAACTCGCCCGAGCCGCGGCGCTCCTGCTTGTCGCACCAACGCCGGATGTCCCAGTACTGCGGGAAGTTCCGGTCGACGTTGTAGATCTTGTAGCAGAACTCGTTGGGATAGAAGGTCGAGCCGGACCACTTCGCGAACTCCGGCGGCACGTTCGGGTTGGTGGTGATACCCGCCGTGTTGCCGTGTGTCGCCTGAGCCTTCTGCTCAGCGGTCGCGCTCTTGTCGGTCGAATCCGCCGCCCAGGCCGAGCCGGCCAAGACGATCATTCCTGCGGCGATAAGCGATCTCATGTCGCCCTCCTGCTGGTGGACCCCGGAGTCGGGACAGTCATTTTTGCATCCAAAAATGCTGTTAAAAGCGAATATAAGCCCTTCCGGGAGGATCGCAAGTGACGGTCGTCACCGGTCGCCAAGTCGTGAGCTATCCTTGTGCGCAGCGGGGCGATTGCTCGCACTGGCTGCGGCCCTTAGCGGAAACTCAAGGAAATCGTGATAACTCCTGGGAATCGACGGGCGGGCTTCGGGCGGCTGCGACCGAGGCGGCTTGACTGCGTCCTACCCGAGCTTCCAGGGGAATGCGATGCACCATACCGATTCCTTGGGACAAGCGAAGGAATTCGGCCACGAGGCCATTCGCCTCATGGAGCAGCACGGCGTCGCACCCCACCCCGACAACTTTACTATCTGGTACGACTATGCCTCTGGTTCAAGGCCGGAGGTGACCAAGGCCCTGGACGCCCTGATCGCCGAGGGCGCGGAGTTCAACGCGGAGCTTTGCCGCGAGCTCTTGACGCAGTACTACGACGACGAACCGGACCCGCTCGTCGTCGGCGACGCCTGCGACCGCCTGGCCGACCTCGTCGGGAAGATATCCGAGCAGATCGGTGTCGGCGCGGACAGTCACCACGCCTACTGCGACCGTCTTTCCGACATCACCAGGGGCATCGGCTCGACCGACGGCGGCGGCACGCTGCCGAATCTCGTCGTCGACCTGCTGTCCGAGACCCGCTCGATGCTGGCGAAGAACCGGGCCATGGCCGACGAGCTGGGCAAGACCTCGGCGCAGGTCGACAACCTCAGGCGCAACCTCGACGAGGCCCGCGAGGAGGCGCTGACCGATGCGCTGACCGGGATTGGCAACCGCAAGCACTTCGACCTCGCCTTGAAGAGCGCGGCCGTCGCCGCCGTGGACGACGAAGAGCCGCTGTCCCTGATCATGTGCGACATCGATCACTTCAAGAAATTCAACGACACCTACGGGCATCGCATCGGCGATCAGGTGATCAAGGTCACGGCGCGCGTCCTCAGGGAGAACATCAAGGGCCGCGACGTCGCGGTGCGCTACGGCGGCGAGGAGTTCGCCGTCATCCTGCCGCACACCGCCTTGCGGGACGCCGTCATCGTCGCCGACCAGATCCGCCGGACCTTGGCCAGCCGCGCCTTGATGAACAAGCGCACGGGCGAGTCCTACGGCAGGATCACGATGTCGCTCGGCGTCTCCGAGCTGCGCCCGGGCGAGCCGCTGGAGCAGCTCGTCAAGCGCGCCGACGAGGCGCTCTATCAGGCCAAGCGCGAGGGCCGCAACCGCGTCTCGGAAGAGACCCGGCCGGAGACGGCCATCAGCCTCTCCGCGTGAGCGGGCGCCGCGGCCCGCTCAGCCGCGCATGCGCTCGGCCTTGGGATCGAACAGCGGCTCGCCGATCATGCGCGCGCCGCAACGCTCGCCGAGGATCTCGATCTCGACCTCGCGTCCCTCGCTGATCAGCTCGACCGGCAGGAAGCCGAGGGCGACCGATTTCTCCGAATAGTGGGCGTAGCCGCCGGAGGTGACGAAGCCGACGACCTCGCCGTCGTTCCAGATCGGCTCGTCGGCCCAGACGTCGGCGTCCTTGGCCTCGACCACGAAGGTGCAGAGCTTGCGGCTCGGCCCCGCGGCTTTCTCGGCATCGGTCGGTGCCTTGCCGATGTAGTCGACCGGCTTGTTGTAGCTGACGAAGCGGTCGAGGCCGGTCTCCGCCGGGGTGTAGTCGGGCTTGTACTCCCGCAGCCAGGAGCCGAAGGACTTCTCCAGGCGCAGGCTCATCATGGCGCGCATGCCGAAGGGCCGCAGGCCGAGGTCGGCCCCGGCCTCCTCGAGCGCGTGGAACAGCGAGACCTGCTGCTCGGCGGGCACGTAGATCTCGTAGCCCAGGTCGCCGGTGTAGGTAACCCGCTGGACCAGGGCCCGGCACAAGCCGACGTGCATCTCGCGCACCGACAGGAAGGGCAGGGCCTCGTTGGAGACGTCGCTGCGGGTCACCCGCTGCAGCAGCTCGCGCGCCTTCGGCCCGGCGATCTGGAAGCCGATCATCTGCGTCGAGACGTTGCGGACCGCGACCGAGCCGTCCTCCGGCAGGTGCTGCCAGAACCAGCGCAGGTGATAGTGCTGGGCGGCGTAGGAGGCGGTGAGCTGGTAGCGCTCCGGGGCGATGCAGGAGATCGTGAAGTCGCCGATCAGCTTGCCCTTGGGGCTCAGCATCGGCGTCAGGCTGATGCGGCCCTCCCTGGGCACGCGCCCGGCCATGATGCGGTCGAGCCAGGCCTCGGCGCCCGGCCCGGTGACCTGGTACTTGCCGAAGTTGTGGATCTCGTTGATGCCGACCGCCGTGCGCACGGCCCGGCACTCCTCGGCCACGGTCTCGAAGGCGTTGGAGCGCCGGAAGCTCGGCGTCTCGAATCGCTCTTCGCCCTCCGGCGCGAAGTAGTTGACCGCCTCCATGCCGTAGGCCTGGCCGTAGACCGCGCGCCGCGCGTCCCAGAGGCCGTAGGCCGGCGTGCTGTGCAGCGGCCGGCCCGCCGGCAGCTCCTCGTTGGGGTAGGAGACCGCGAAGCGGCGCTGGTAGTTCTCGCGCACCTTGGCGCGGGTGTAGGGGCGGGTGCAGTAGTCGCCCATGCGCGCCACGTCCATGGCGAAGACGTCGCGCGAGGGCTCGCCCTCGATCATCCACTCGGCGAGCGTCAGGCCGACGCCGCCGCCCTGGCTGAAGCCGGCCATCACCGCGCAGGCCGCCCAGTAGTTGCGCAGGCCCGGCACCGGGCCGACCAGCGGGTTGCCGTCGGGCGCGAAGGTGAAGGGGCCGTTGACCACCCGCTTGACGCCGGCGGTCTCCAGCACCGGGTAGCGGCTGTAGGCGTGGTCGAGGGCGTCGGCGATGCGGTCCAGCTTGTCGGCCAGCAGCTCCGGCCCGAAGTCCCAGGGCGTGCCGTCGACCGCCCAGGGGTCGCAGTCCTGCTCGTAGAAGCCGATGACCAGGCCGCGGCCTTCCTGGCGCAGGTAGTTCTCGCCGCCCGGGTCGATGACATGGGGCAGCTCGGTCTCGTGGCCGAAGACCTCGGGGATGTCGTCGGTCACCAGGTACTGGTGCTCCATCGGATGCAGGGGCAGGTAGACGCCGGCCATCTCGTTGACCTCGCGGGCCCAGAGGCCGCCGGCATTGACCACGTACTCGGCCGTCAGGGTGCCCTGCTCGGTGACCACGTCCCAGCAGCCGTCGGCGCGCGGGTTCAGCTCGACCACGGGATTGCGCAGGATGATCTCCGCGCCCTGCTTGCGCGCCGCCTTGGCGTAGGCGTGGGTGGTGCCGGAGGGATCGAGGTGGCCGTCGAGCGGGTCGTAGAGCGCGCCGAGCAGGCCGTCGGTGTTGACGATCGGCGAGCGCTTGCGGATCTCCTCCGGGCCGATGATCTCGGTCTCCAGGCCCATGTAGCGGTGCTTGGCGCGCTCGGCCTTGAGCTGGTCGAGCCGCTCCGGCGTCTCGGCGAGGGTCATGCCGCCGACGTGGTGCAGGCCGCAGGACTGCCCGGAGATCTCCTCCAGCTCGTTGTAGAGCTTGATGGTGTAGCCCTGCAGGGCGGCCATGTTGGTGTCGGCGTTGAGCGTGTGGAAGCCGCCGGCGGCGTGCCAAGTCGAGCCGGCCGTCAGCTCGGCGCGCTCGATCAGCACCACGTCGGTCCAGCCGAACTTGGTCAGGTGGTAGAGAACGCTACAGCCGACGACCCCGCCGCCGATGACGGCCACCCGCGCATGTGATCTCATTGCCCCTCGCTACTCCTCCAGCAGGGCCCTTCCGGCCCGTCGTTGAAACCCCTTGTACCGGACTGCGATGAGCATGATTCATCGCAGTTCCTATAGCGTTCAAGCGCCGCGCAGGCTTTCCTCGCTTCGCTGCTCGGTACTAGAAATCCGTCGGCACGCCGCCTTCTTCCTTGCGCTTGGCGACGAAGGCCTCGAGCTCCTCGCGCACCGCCGATTCCAGCGGCGGCGCCTCGTAGTCCTCGAGCAGTTGCTTGTAAAGCCGGTTGGCGTGGCGTGCCGCATCGGGCGCGCCGGCCTCGCTCCAGGCCTCGAAGTTGCGCCAGTCCGAGAGCATCGGCGCGTAGAAGGCCGTGCGGTAGCGCGCCTGGGTGTGCTCGGTGCCGAAGAAGTGGCCGCCGGGGCCGACCTCGCGGATGGCGTCCAGCGCCAGGCTCTCCTCGTCGATCTGCAGGGGATCGAAGAAGGCGGCGATCATCTGGATCAGGTCGGCGTCGAGCACGACCTTCTCGAAGGAGGCGCAGAGCCCGCCCTCCAGCCAGCCGCAGCCGTGGTGCAGCAGGTGGCCGCCGCCCATGATCGCGCCCCAGAGCGAGAAGACCGATTCGTAGGCCGCCTGGGCGTCGACCGAGTTCGCGGCGTTGACGTTCGAGGAGCGGTAGGGGAGGCCGAGCCGGCGGGCGAGCTGGCCGCCGACCACCGCGGCCTTCATGTACTCGGGCGTGCCGAAGGCCGGCGCGCCGGACTTCATGTCGACGTTGGAGGTGAAGCCGCCGTAGAGCATCGGCGCGCCGGGGTTGGCGAGCTGGCCGAGCGTCAGGCCGGCCAGCGCCTCGGCATGCTGCTGGGCCAGGGCGCCGGCCACCGTCACCGGCGCCATGGCGCCGGCCAGGGTGAAGGGCGTGACCGCCGTCGGCTGGTTGCGCCGGGCCATCTCGATGATGCCCTGGCACATCGGGCCGTCGAGCTTCAGCGGCGAGTTGACGTTGACCACCGTGTAGAGGCTCGGCTCGCGGTCGAGCTGCTCGTCGCTGACCCCGCGGGCGATGCGGGCCATCTCGATGGCGTCGAGGTTGCGCTGGCGGCCGAGCGAATAGGCGCGGAAGACCTTGTCGGAGAGCCTGATGGTGTCGGCCAGGCCGTCGAGGTGGCGCACCGAGGGGTGGATGTCGATCGGCTCCACCGGATAGCCGCCGAACAGGTTGACCGCGTTGAGGCTCTGGCCGAGCTGCAGGAACTTGCGGAAGTCCGCGGCGTTGCCGGGCCGCCGGCCGCCGTCGAGGTCCGAGCAGTTGGGCGGGCTGGAGATCAGGCAGACCGCGACCTTGTCGCCGCCGATCTCCAGGTTATGCGCCGGGTTGCGGGCATGCAGCCTGAAGCGCGCCGGCGCCTTGGCCACGGACTCCTCGACCAGGCCGCGCTCGAGGCGCAGCCGCTCGCTCTCGGCGGGCAGGGCGACACCGGCCGCCGCGAAGAGCGCCTGCGCCTCCTTGGCCAGGATCTCGATGCCGATCTCTTCGAGGATCTGCAGGGCCGCCTGGTGCAGGCTCTCCAGCTCGTCGTCGGAGACCGCCCGCAGCGGCGGGTAGGGATTGCGGAGCTGGCCGAAGGGCCGCTGCTCGAGCCCCCTGGCCTCGACGGCCGCCCGCCGCCGGCGGCCGCCTCGCCGCCCGCCGCGGGCTTCTTCCTGTTTGTCGTTCAAGCGCGCCATGATCGCCTCTGGGGTGGCGAGAGAGTCGGGAAGGCGGCGACCGGGGTCTGTCTCGAAAACGAACCCTTTGGCGGCGATTGTGCGCGCCGGCCCAGGCGCGGCGCGGCTTTGCGGGCGACCTCAGGAAAGTCGGCCGAGGGGCAGGGCGGTCTCGTTCTTGACCTCGGAGATGACGACGCTGGATTCGATGTCGCGGACCCCGGGCAGGCTGGCCAGCTTGTCGCGCAGGAAGCGCTCGTAGTCGGCCAGGCTCGGCACGGCGACACGCAGGCGGTAGTCGATCTCGCCGAGGAGCATGTGGCACTCCAGCACTTCCGGGAGCGCGCGGATCGCCGCTTCGAGGGCCTCGGTGCTGCGCAGGCCCCGGTCGCTCAGCTTGAGCCGCACGAAAACCTCGACTCCGAAGCCGAGCGCCTTGCGGTCGAGGATCGCCACCCGCCGCCGGATGGCGCCGGCGCCCTCCAGGCGGTTGATCCGCCGCCAGCAGGGCGACTGCGAGATGCCGACCTGCTCGGCGAGCTGGGCGGTCGGCTGAGTCGCATCCCGCTGCAGCAGGGCGAGGAGCTTAAGGTCGACGCCGTCGAGATCGATCACTTTGATCCTTGAATTCAAAATATTATAGATAATTTATCTATAAGTCTAGCAGCGCCTTGGATAGATAGGCAAGGAAAACCGGTGCCTGTCGCCTAAAGTCGTTCGGCACGAGAGGCCCGGAAGCCGGATGACCCTGGACCGCAAGCCGCACCGCTGGGACAGCCTCGTCGCCGTGCTGGCGATCAATGCGGCGGACGCCTGCCTGACCCTGCACAACGCCTGCATCAAGTGGCTGGCGAACGACTATCCCCTCGGCCAGATCGTCTTCCTGCGCAATCTCTTCGCCCTGCTGCCGATCGCCGCGGTGATCCTCTGGGGGCGCGGCGGCTGGCGCCTCGAGGCCGCCAACTGGCCGCTCTACCTGCTGCGCGCCGCGGCGATCCTCGGCGCCTCGACGAGCTTCTTCCTGGCCCTGCGCTTCCTCGGCCTGGCCGAGGCGACCGCCATCGGCTTCGCCGCGCCCTTCATCATCGCCGCGCTCTCCGTGCCGCTGCTCGGCGAGCGGGTCGGCTGGCGGCGCTGGGCGCTGATCGCGGTCGGCTTCCTCGCCGTGCTGATCATGCTGCAGCCCGGCGGCACGGCCTTCCGCGCGGCCGCCTTGCTGCCGCTGGCCGCGGCCTTCTGCTATGCGCTCTCGATGGTGCTGTCGCGCCGCCTGTCGCGGACCGACAGCGACGGCGCGGTCATGCTGCTGCCGACGTCGATCGTGCTGGCCGCCAGCCTGGCCAGCGCCCCCTTCGGCTGGCGGCTGCCGAGCGCCGAGGACTGGGGCCTCTTCCTTGCCATCGGCCTGCTCGCCGGCCTGGCCTTCGCCGGCGTCACCCTGGCCTACCGCCGCGCCGAGGCGAGCCTGCTCGCCCCCTTCGACTACGCCGCCCTGCTCTGGAGCGCCCTGCTCGGCTGGATCGTCTGGAGCGAGCTGCCCGGCCCGATGGTGATCCTCGGCGCGCTGATCCTGGTCGCCGCCGGCCTGGCGCTGGTCGTCTGCGAGACGCGGGCCGCGGCGCCCCGAGAGCGACCTTGAACTTTGCCCGACGCCATGGCCTAGATGCCCGGCGTGCCGGTGTAGCTCAACTGGTAGAGCAACCGCCTTGTAAGCGGTAGGTTGCGGGTTCAAGTCCTGCCACCGGCACCAGCATTTCAATTACTTAGCGGGCGGTCGACACCCGTTTCACACATCGCGCGGCTGCGTTTTTCACCTTCCCGTTCTCGCGGTGTTCAGCTTGGCGATTGCCGAAATCACCAGGCGATTGAATGCACCCTAAGCTCATCTCGCTCTTCGTTCGAAAGCTCGCTGGTGCTCGAACCTGGTCTTGGGGTCATATTTGTCCATCGTGTGGCGCCTCACATTTGCGCAAGAACCCAGGCTAAACCTAAAGGACGATATGGAACACGTGCCAGGGTCCACGTCGTTCGATCGGCATTTCCGAGTGGTAAGCGGCCTCTTGAGCAATCGAAAGCGGAGAGACTCAAACTGCAGAAGTGCGGATGGGGCTACTCAGTCACCGGCGCCAGGTGGTGTGCTAGGAGGATCGGGAAACCTGCGACCGAAGAGGAACAGCGTGAAGCTGACTACGCCCAGGGAGAAAACTATGCCTGCGCCAATTCTTGCAAACCAATAGAAGAAAGGGTCAGCAACAGGATCATCGAACTGCAAGCCTAGCCCGGCAAATGTCAAAGAGAGTGTCATACACCCGAGGCCAGCGGCCCCATAGTGACCACCACCCTTAACAAGAGCTTCACCAAGGCCGCGGAGCGCGGACACAGCTTGGGTACTCAGCTAGGTGGACGGGTCGAGGTAGGCGAATTCCTTCTTGGTTGAGCCGTCAGGTCCCTGTGCACCCACGGTGAGCCTTGCCGTCCAAATCGAACAAGCGACAATGAGCATCGCTATGGACGCTACGGTCGGTGCGACAAGGAAATCGCTGAAGACGAACGTCGCGATCAGCCCGCCGCACCATACGAGGAAGCCGACGACAGCAATAGCACCGACCCTTGCATAAAGGTGCTCGTGATTTGGTTGCATCTTAAGATGTGCCCAGCCTGAGGTCTCATCCTGGACCGAATCGGAGACTTCTACCCGTCTACGCTGCAATATTGCTTCTGGCGATGCAAGGCCGAGGTCGGTCAAGAGCGCAGAGACGCGAAGCTGTGTTTGCTCGCGTACCGGTATTCCCATCCTGGTGAGATAGTAGACCTCGCGAAGATACAAAGTGGAGCGAGCCAGGAAGTGCAGCGCCTGACGATAGCTGAGATGCTCTAGCGGCGAAAGAACAGCCTCTGATGGAGATGGGCCCTCTTCCTGCTCGTCCGTCGCCGCTTGGCCCTGTTGCTTGCCCCCCGAATAGTAGTAGTCCTGAGCGGTGTTCCCCATCATAGCCATCCCCGGTGTACGATCCCTTAGTAGGGATCGTTATTGATTTCTTTCCCCAGGTTGTGAAGTCAAACAGCATTGCCATCTCTGGTCAAGGAGCGACTCGGCCCCTTGCGCGAGGGCTAGGGGGCATCGACGATTGGCTTCTAGTGATATGTGGCGAGAGCATCCACTATCCAATGGGATTCTCTGGAACCGAAAATCAATTGTTTGTCAGGCGGTTGGTCGGCAGGCGTATTGTGGCGGTGGCGGTTCTGCTGCGACCGCAGATCTCCGTGTGCGTTACCTAGGTTCGGCCACATAGCAGAGATTCTGGGTGCCGAACTCGGTCTGAGCCGCGTCTTTGGATAGATGGACATCAGAGGTGGTGAGGCCGACTTGTCGTCTGCAAACCGCCGCCCGGCGCCAGGATTGACGCCAACGCCGAGTATTCGGTTCAGCCGCAGTTCAAATACGATCCGGCAGACTGGGGCCGGTGGTGGGTTTCTTGCATCCGCCCTCTAAGCTACTGATTCTACAGCTAGACCTCAACCGACCACAGCCAGCTCCGGCCGGCCCTTCGTGGCCGCGCCCTCGATCAACGCCCCTGCCATCCATTGGTGGAAGCAATGCGTCGGGCCGTCCATGGCGGGGGAGAAGGCGCCGCCGGTGAAGCCGGGCGAGGCGCGGCCGCGCTGCATGCCTTCGACGACGCCGCGGTCCTCCTCGAAGACCACGCGCCACTGCTCGGCGTTGGCGGCGCGCAGGGCGGCGAAGGCGGGGCCGACGGCCGCGTCGCCGACGTAATAGATCTCGAAGAGCTCGCGGGTCCGGTCCGGGCCTTCCGGCAGCAGGATGACCACGAAGAGGTGGTCGGCATGCAGGCCGAAGAGCGCGTTGGGCAGCAGCGCGATGTACTCGCCCTTGCCGTCCCAGCCCTCGGGCAGGTCGGGGAACTGCGGAAAGGCCTGCTGGTCGTCGCCCAGGGACGGCCGGTAGGCGTGGCTGCCCTGGCCGGCGTAGTGGCCCGGCAGGGCGATGTCGTAGTGGTCCTCGAGCCGGGAGTAGCTGTTCAGGCCCGGGTGGATCCAGGGCAGGTGGTAGGCCTCGCAGAAGTTCTCGACGGCGAGCTTCCAGTTGCAGGCGAGCGTCAGCTCGAAATGCGACTCGGCGCCGCCGTGGCGCAGCAGCGACCAGTCGAAGCCGCGCCAGCGCTCGGCCAGGGGCGCGACGAAGGTCTCGAAGGGCGCGGCCCTGCCGGAGAGATCGACGAAGACCGTGTCGCACCAGAGCGTGCTGCGCACCTCCTTCAGGCCGTGCTTGGCCTTGTCGAAACCGGGGCAGCTATGCCGCTCGCCGCCGCCGATCTTCGGGGTCGCCTGCAGGCCGCCTTCGAGATCGTAGCTCCAGGCATGGTAGGGGCAGCGGATCAGCCGGCCGCAGCTCTTGGCCTCCTCGACCAGGACCATGCCGCGGTGGCTGCAGACGTTGTGGAACACGCGGATCCGGCCGTCCTGGCCGCGGACCATCACCAGGGGCAGGCCCTGCAGGCTGACCGGGCAGGCGTCGCCCGGCGCCGGCACCTGGCGGCCGACGCCGACGGCGGTCCAGGTCCGCGCCAGGACCTGGTCGCGCTCGAAGGCGGCGAAGCCGGCCGAGCGATAGGCCTCGTTGGGCAGGCCGGTGGCCTCGGCGATCGGTCGGCCCACGCGGGCCAGCTTCTCGAGGGTCTCGTCGAGGGCGCCTTGGGACCAGCCGTCCATGTCTCGTCTCCCTGCTTCTCACCGGCCTTCGGGGCCATGAAAGCCACATGATATTCTTATCCATGCACCCTGGAATACTGGTAAAATCCGCATGCATTGATACGCTGAGATTATGAAGCCGTTGCGCCTGCGTCTGCCGCCGCCGAACGCCCTGGTGGTCTTCGAAGCGGTCGCCCGCCTGCTCAGCTTCACCGCGGCGGCGCGCGAGCTGGGCGTCAGCCAGGCCGCGGCCAGCCGGCAGGTCCGCAACCTGGAGGAACACCTGGGCCTGGCCCTGTTCCGGCGCGAGCGCAAGCGGGTCTACCTGACCGGTCCCGGCGAGCAGCTACAGCGGGCGGTCGAGGCCGGCCTCTACCAGATCGCCGATGCCGCCGACGCCTTGCGCACGGCGATCCGGCCCGAGCAGCTCACCGTCGCCACAACGATCGCCTTCTCGGCCTTCTGGCTGATGCCCCGGCTCTTCGCCTTCCACGCCGCGCACCCGGTCTGGGAGCTCAACCTGATGACCAGCGACGCGCCGCGCGACTGGGCGGCCGAAGGGGTCTCGGTCAGCGTCGTCTTCGGTGACGCCGACTGGCCCGGCTACCGGGCCGAGCGGCTGTTCGGCGAGGAAGTCCTGCCGGTGGCGCGGCCCGGCTATTTCAAGCAGCGCCCGCCGCCGCGCGAGCCGGCAGCGCTACTCGGCGAGACGCTGCTGCAGATGGACTCCGAGCTGATCTCCTGGTGGAGCTGGCCGGAATGGCTGCGCCGCAACGGCGTTGCCGTGCCCGGCAAGCTGACCGGGCCGCACTTCAACAACTACAGCATCGCCATCCAGGCGGCGCTGGACGGCGCCGGCGTCGCGCTCGGCTGGCGCCGGCTGGTCGAGCCGCTGCTGCGCGACGGCCGCCTGCTGCCGGTCACCGCCGCCCGGGTGGCGCCTGGGGAGAGCTATTGGCTGCTGTCCCCGGAGGCCGCTCTCGAGGATGCCCGGACAGAGGCCTTCCGGGGCTGGATCTCCGCCGAAGCCGCCGAAGACTGGACCTAGAGCCGCCATTACTAGGTGGCTGGGCGTCGGCCAACTTGCAGAAATTTACGTTGAAAATCTGTGACACGATTTGCGATTATTGTGAATCTTAAGCTAATCCCGTGAAAAGCCCAAGGTGAAACAACTGATACGGCCTGTGATGTCCTTAAGGTTAACAAGATTAATGTTTGATTTAACCGAAATATAAGCCTAATATTGAATCGAATACGAGCCGGTGTCCGGCCCTGCCGCGGGGCCATTCAGAAGACGCCGCTGGGCATTGGAGAGCAGGGGTCGGTAAGCCCATTCGCAGCCGCGGATGGGCTCTTCGGGCCCCGGTCAAAGGAAGGCAAACGATGCGCTATTCGGACTTGTTCGGGGGCGGGCAGCAGGAAGCACCGATCATCCTAAAGGCCGAGGCAAAGGCCGAGAGCATCGAGATTCCGAACGGCAGCTTTCTGCTGACCGCCGACTTCAGCCGGATCGGCAGCGATTTGATGCTGGACGGGGAAGGCGGAGCGCCGGTCCTGGTACAGGACTACTTCGCCCAGAAGACGCCGCCGATGCTGGTCACCGACAAGGGCGCGAAGATCTGGCCCGAGCTGGTCGACAGCCTGGTCGGCCCGCTGGCGCCCGGCCAGGTGGCCCAGACCACCGGCGGCCGCGGCACGGAGCCAGGCGACCAGATCGTTCAGGAGGCCGGCGGCACCCAGATCGGCAAGGTCTCCGAGCTGGCCGGCGACGTCCGCATCATCCGCGGCTCCGGCGTCGAGGAGCCCTTGGGGCTCGGCGACCGGGTCTTCCAGGGCGACACCCTGATCACCACGGCGGGCTCTTCGGTCGGCCTGACCTTCATCGACAACACCCTGTTCTCGATGACCGACGCCGGCCGCCTGGTTCTCGATCGCCTGATCTTCAATCCCGACGGCGCCGGCAACGAGCTGTCGCTGTCGCTGGTCCAGGGCGTCTTCGCCTTCGTCTCGGGCGAGATCGCCGGATCCGACGGGCCCGGCATGACCATCCGCACGCCCATCGCGGTGATCGGCGTGCGCGGCACGACCGGCGGCGGCGCCATCGGCGACTCGCCGGCGACCGGCGACTTCCAGGGCATCGTCGCGCTGTTGGCGCCGCTGGTCGGCAGCCTCGGCGGCATCGACGTGATCGGCAACGCGGTGCTGACGCTCTTCGTCGAGCTGGCGACCGCGGGTATCCTCTCGAACGGCGACGTGCAGCCGACCGACTTCACGCCGGAGCTGCAGGCCGCCTTGGCCAACGCCATCGTCTCCCTGCGGATCTCGCTGGCGCAGATGCTCGAGGAGCTGGAGCCGGGCGCCGGCGGCTCGAACATCCCGCAAGGCGGCGGCGATGCCGACCCGGCGGCCAACGACTTCTTCACACCGGAGGAGCTGCTGGAGTTCGGCCAGGAGTTCGGCGGCTCGCCGCTGGGCGATGTCGCGTCCCTCCTCGGCCTGCTGGAACAGCTCGCCGGGCTGCTCGGGCCGCAGACCGATCCGAACCTGCCGCTGACCAACGTCGTCGAGACCGGCGCGCCGGAGGCGGCCGATTCGCCGCTGACCGCCCTGCCGATCAACATGGTCGTAACGGGCTCGCCCCTCGTGCCGCAGGGTTTCGATGTCCTCTTCCAGATCCAGTCCTCGGGCGACTACTTCAGCGGCCGCGGCCTGAACGAGTCGCCCTTCATCGGCTTCGTGAAGGCGGAAAGCGAGCTCGAGACGCCGATCTTCTTCGGCGTGATCGGCGGCTCGGCCGTGCCGCACCTAGAGAACTTCGGCACGCCGGATGCGCCGGAGTACTTCTTCCATGACCACCTCTTCAAGTTCAACGCGCCGCCGATCGGCGACAGCGGCGAGGCACTCTCCTTCTCCTTCGACTACTTCGCCAGCAGCGACGGCATCGTCAGCGAGAGCACGGTCGACATCCTGGTCCGAACCTCCTGGGACTTCGGCATCTTCGACGAGGTCCAGTGGGGCTACGTCACCAGCGGGACCTCGGGCACCGACATCATCTATGCCAATCCCTTCGTGATGAACTACTTCGATTTCCTGCACAGCAGCAGCAACGGCGGAGACAGCATAACGCTGTTGCAGATCATCGAAGGCGGCGACGGCATGGATGCGCTGGTCGGCACCGATGGCTACGACGGCTTCTACAACAACCTGGACGGCAACGACTATCTCGAGTTCGAGGCGATCGAAGACCTGCGCGGCGGGCCCGGCGACGACCTGCTGTTCGGGCTCGGCGGCAAGGACATCCTCAACGGCGGCACGGGCAACGACTGGCTGGTCGGCGATTGGCCGGGCGGCTACGGCGAGGACACCTTCCTCTACCGCCTCAGCGAGGACAGCGGCGACGACATCATCTTCGACTTCGACGACCGGGAGTTCCTGCCAGGCACCGACAACTTGGCGCTCGAGGATGTCGCCGAAGCCTTCGACACGCTCGAGGAGCTCGACTCCCCCGACGGCCTGGCGGCCGGCTTCTCGGTCTTCGACGACGGCGAGGACGTCACCGTCAGCTTCGGCCAGGGCGGCGGCAGCACCAAGATCCTCGGCATCGGCAACGGCGAGATCGACACCTTCACCGAGCTTGCCTCCGTCGTGAACCTGGTGGTCAACGACACCCTGCTGGATCCGACCCCGCCGCCGCCGTGATCGCTGCGGCCGCTTGATCTTCTGGGGTTTTTTCCGCTCGCGCGGAATTGCGAGCGGTCTGCCGCCAAAGGGAAACGAACCGCCCCCTCACCCAGCTCCGGCTAAGCGCGACCGTCGGTCACGCTAAGCCTGCGCAACCCTCTTCCTCGTCGGGGGAGAGGGTAGACTCTTGCAAATGCTGTCCTTTTTGCCCTCTCCCCTGACGAGGGAGAGGGTTGCGAAGCCTTGTCGAGGCGGAGCCGAGACTTAGGCGAAGCTGGGTGAGGGGGCAGCTCGTTGCCCTTCGGCAGCGGACCGCTGCCGGCCGAACCAAAGACGCTCTAACGCCGACCCAAGGCTTCCGCGGTCTGATCGATCGCCTTCGCCGCGCGCTCGACGAGCTGGTCGATCTCCGCCGCGCTGATGGTCAGCGGCGGCGAGAAGACCATGACGTCGCGCACGGCCCGCATCACCAAGCTCTGCTCCAGACAGAAGTCGCGGCACAGGCCGCCCGTCTTGCCGGTCCCCGGGAAGTGGCGGCGCGTCGCCTTGTCGGCGACCAGCTCGATGCCGCCGATCAGGCCGCGGCAGCGGATCTCGCCGACGATGGGATGGTCGCCCAACGCTTCCTGAAGCTTGGCGGCCAGGAGCGGGCCCGTCTCGTCGCGCGCCCGCTCGGCCAGGGCCTCGCCCTCGAGGATGTCGAGGTTGGCGAGCGCCACGGCGCAGGCCACCGGGTGGCCGGAGTAGGTGTAGCCGTGCTGGAACTCGCCGCCCGCGTCGATCAGCAGCTCGGCCAAGCGGTCGCCGATCATCACCGCCGAGAGCGGCAGGTAGCCCGACGTGATGCCCTTGGCCAGGGTCATGGCGTCGGGCCGGATGCCGAAGAGGTCGGCGCCGAAGCGCTCGCCGGTGCGCCCGAAGCCGCAGATCACCTCGTCGCAGATCAGCAGCACGTCGTGCTCGCGGCAGATCCGCTGCACCTCGGGCCAATAGCTCTCCGGCGGGATGATGACGCCGCCGGCGCCCATGATCGGCTCGCCGATGAAGGCCGCCACCTTGTCGGCGCCGAGCGCGAGGATCTTGTCCTCGAGGGCCTTGGCGGCACGCCGGCCGAAGTCTTCGGGACTCTCGTCCTTGTCGGCGTAGTCGTACCAATGGGGCGGCATGACGTGCTCGAAGCCGGGCAAGGGCAGGTCGGCCTGGGCGTGCATGGCCGACAGCCCGGTGAGGCTGGCCGCGGCCATGGTGCTGCCGTGATAGGCGTAGGTGCGGCTGATGAAGGTCTTCTTGTTCGGCTTGCCGGCGAGGTTCCAGTAGTGCCGGATCAGGCGCACCAGGGTGTCGTTGGCGTCCGAGCCGGTGCAGCCGTAGAAGACGTGGTTGAGGCCCTCGGGCGTCATCGCCACGAGCCGCTCGGCCAGCTCGATCGCCGGCGGCGTCGCCGTCTTGAAGAAGGTGTTGTAGTAGGGCAGCTCGAGCATCCACTTGTGGGCCGCCTCGGCCAGCTCGGCGCGGCCGTAGCCGACGTTGACGCACCAGAGCCCCGCCATGCCGTCGAGCAGGCGCTGGCCGTCGGAGTCCTCGAGCCAGACGCCTTCGGCGCGGGTGATGGTGCGGCTGCCGCCGCCTTGGCCGAGGGCCTTGGTGTCGGTGAAGGGATGCAGGTGATGGGCGAGGTCGCGCGCGCGCCACTGCTCGGTGGCGGGGCTGGCGATGTCGTTTGCGATGGTCGCGGTCATGGCTTCGTTTCCTCTAGGGCTTGAGTTCGACGCGGGGAGCGCAGCCGGTCTCTGGGCCGGCCGCGGCGGCGCATCGCCCTAGGGGTTGAAGCCGATCCGGGCGCAGAGGATCAGAAGCTCGGCGTGCCGGCAGCGCGTCGTGCGCTCCTGCCGCCTGGGCCGCCTCAAGATCGCGTTTCCGGTTACCATGGCGCCCGCCTTTCTGGGCTCGTGGGTTCCTAGACGTTTAGCAGAAGGTGCTCGCGTTCCCAAGACGAGATGACTTCCTGGTAGGCGACGAGCTCGGTGTCCTTCACCAGCGAGACCGCGTCGACGAAGCTCTCGCCGAGCACTTTCTTCAGCGATCGGCTGCCGTTCATGCGGCTCAGCGCGTCGTAGAGCGTGCGCGGCAGGGTGTGCGCCAGGCGGTAGGCGCTGCCCTTCACCGGGTCGCGCGGCTTCAGCTTCTCGGTCATGCCGAGGTAGCCGCAGGCGAGCGAGGCGGCCATCGCCAGGTAGGGATTGGCGTCGGCGCCGGCGATGCGGTTCTCGACCCGGCGCGCTGCCGGCTCGGAATGCGGTACGCGCAAGCCGACCGTGCGGTTGTCGAAGCCCCAGTGCAGGTTGATCGGCGCGTCGGTGTAGGGCATCAGCCGGCGGTAGCTGTTCACGTTGGGCGCCAGCAGGGGCATGGCCGCGGGCAGGTATCGCTGCAGCCCGCCGATGTAGCTCTGGAACAGCGCGCTGTCCTTGCCGCCCTTGGTGACGAAGATGTTCTTCTTCGACTTCGCTTCCAGAATGCTCTGGTGGATGTGCATGGAGCTGCCGGGCTCGCCCTGCATCGGCTTGGCCATGAAGGTCGCGTAGACCTCGTGGCGCAAGCCGGCCTCGCGCACCGTCCGCTTGAAGAGGAAGGCCTGGTCGGCGAGCAGCAGCGCGCCGCCGTGGTTGAAGTTCATCTCCATCTGCGCTGCGCCGGCCTCGTGGGTCAGCGTGTCGATGTCGATGCCCTGCGCTTCGCAATAGTCGTAGACGTCCTCGAAGAGCGGATCGAACTCGTTGACCGCGTCGACGCCGTAGGACTGCCGCGAGGTCTCGCGCCGGCCCGAGCGGCCGATCGGCGGCTCCAGGGGGTAGTCCGGGTCCTTGTTGACGTCGACCAGGAAGAACTCCAGCTCCGGCGCGACGATCGGCATCCAGCCCTTGTCTTCGTAGAGCTTGAGGACGTTGATCAGGACCTGGCGCGAGGAGATGCCGACCGGCCGATGGTCGAAGTAGTAGGCATCGCAGATGACCTGGGCCGTGCGCTCCTCGTACCAGGGGACGATGCGCACGGTCTCCTGGTCCGGCACCAGGTAGACGTCGGAGGCCGCCGGGTCGGTGACGTCGTCGTCGTCGGACGAGGGATAGCTGCCGGTGACGGTCTGCACGAAGACCTGCTCGGGAATGCGCAGGCCGTTCGACTTCATGCCCTTGATGAACTTGTCCGCCGGCAGGATCTTGCCGCGGGCGATGCCGGCCATGTCCGGCACGAGGCACTCGACCTCGTCGATGCGATGCTCTTTCAAGAAATTCGCGATGGTGCTCACGCTTTGCCCCCGGCGCCGTTGTCGATTGCCACTCTTGTTCTCCGAATCGCCCTCGGCGGCAAGCTTTTCGAGCCGGCCGCGCTTGACGGCCTATCGGCGTCTTGTCACATCAGCGGGCCATGACCGCGCCGGCCCACAGCGAGTCCTACTACGCCGCGACGGCCCGAGCCGCCCCTCTCCGGCCGCCGCTCGGCGAAGCCTTGAGCGCCGACGTCTGTGTCGTCGGCGGCGGCTTCACCGGCGTCTCCGTGGCCCTCAACTTGGCGGAACGCGGTTACCAAGTCGTTTTGCTGGAGGCGCAGCGGATCGGCTGGGGCGCCTCGGGGCGCAACGGCGGGCAGATCTGCGGGGGCATCGCCGGCGGCATGTCGCGGGTCGCCTCGGCGCTCGGCAAGGAGGAGGCGCGCCGGATCTTCGCCATGGCCGAGGAGGGCAAGGCGATCATCCGCGAGCGCGTCGCCCGCCACGGCATCGACTGCGACCTCAAGTGGGGCTACCTCGATGCCGCCATCAAGCCGCGCCATCTCCAGGGCATGGCGGAGATGGCCGTGCGCTGGCAACGCGACTACGGCTACGAGGACCACGTGTTGCTGGAGTCGCCCGACGCCCTGGCGCCCTACATCGGCACCGAGGCCTACCTGGGCGGGCTGTTCGACCGCGGCGCCGGTCACCTCCATCCGCTCAACTACTGCCTCGGCCTGGCGGAGGCGGCCGAGGCCGCGGGCGTGCGGATCTTCGAGGCGAGCGCGGCGACGGCGATCCGCGAGGGCGCCAAGCCGAGGGTGGAGACCGCCGCCGGCAGCGTCGCGGCCGACAGCGTCGTGCTCTGCGGCAACGCCTACCTGGGCGACCTGGTGCCGACGATCCGCGCCAAGATCATGCCCATGGGCAACTACATCGGCGCCACCGAGCCGCTCGGCGAGGCGCGGGCCCGCGCCCTGATCCCGGCCGACGCGGCGGTCAGCGACTGGAAGTTCATCCTCAACTACTACCGGCTCTCGGCCGACCACCGGCTGCTCTGGGGCGGCCTGGCCAGCTACTCGACCCTGCCGCCGCCGAACCTGAAGCAGGGTCTGCGCCGGCAGATGCTAGAGGTCTTCCCGGGCCTGAAGGAGACGGCCTTCGACTATGTCTGGGGCGGCCTGGTCGGCATCACCATGGAGCGCACGCCGCACTTCGGCCGGCTCGGCGACAAGCTCTACTTCGCCCAGGGCTACTCCGGCTCCGGCGTCGCCATGAGCGGGCTGGCCGGGCGGATCATCGCCGAGGCGGTGGCCGGTCAGGCCGAGCGGCTCGACCTCTTCGCCCGGCTGCCGCACACGACCTTCCCGGGCGGCCGCCTGCTGCGCATGCCGACCCTGGTCCTGGCCATGGCCTGGTACCGGCTGCGCGATACCCTGCCCTGAGCTTACTGGGGCCCTGAGCCTAGCGGGCGCGGCCGAGCAGCTCGTAGAGGGCGACGGCGGCGGCGTTGGAGACGTTGAGCTGGCCCATGGCGGGCCGGGTCGGCAGCCGCAGCAGGGCGTCGCACTGCTCCCGGGTCAGGCGGCGCAGGCCGCTGCCCTCGGCGCCGAGCACCAGGACCGCCCGCGCCGGCGCCTCGGCCTCGGGCAGGCTGCGCTCGGCCTCCGAGGCCAGGCCGAGGCACCAGTAGCCGGCCGCCTTGAGCCGGTCCAGGGCCCGCGCCAGGTTGGTCACCAGGACGTAGGGGATCCGCTCCAGGGCGCCGGAGGCCGCCTTGGCCAGGGCGCCGCTCTCCGGCGCGGCGTGGCGCTCCGGGGCGAGCACGGCCAGGGCCCCGAAGGCCGCGGCTGAGCGCAGCACGGCGCCGACGTTCTGCGGGTCGGTGACCTGGTCGAGGGCGACGATCACCCGCGGCGCCGGCCCGACGGAGTCGAGCGGGTCGAGTAGGTCATGCAGGTCGGGCTGGGCCAGGGGCTCGACCTCCAAGGCCAGGCCCTGGTGCACGGCCGTCTCGGGCAGGGGCGCGCTCAGCGCCGCCCGCTCCTGCCGCTCCAGGGCCGGGGGCGCGGGGCGGCCGTCCAGGGCGGCGGCGAGCTGCGGGCCCAGGCGCCCCTCGGCCTCGGCGGTCAGCAGCAGCCGCCGGCAGCGTCGATTGGGGTTTTCCAGGGCCGCCAGCACCGGATGGACGCCGTAGAGCCAGAGCCGGCCGGCCGCCGGCGGCCCGCCGGCCGGGCGCCTGGCCGCCCGGTGCCGGCCCGAGCCTTTGTTTTTGCTGATTTTTTCGGCTCCGCCAGCGGGCTTCCGCCTGCCCTTGCCTTTGTTCATGAGGCTCACTAGACTCCTTCTGGGTCCACGGGGCCCGGATACACGCCGACCGGCCGGGCGAAAAGGCCCCGCAGGTCGTTGCGTCGTGTTCTGTTTCGCGTTGACAGGCTGAGCGAAATCACCATAGTTCGCAACTTCGTCGCGCTTCTGGAGCGGATTCCGGGAGGGGTGCCCGAGTGGCTAAAGGGGACGGGCTGTAAACCCGTTGGCATTGCCTACGTTGGTTCGAATCCAACCCCCTCCACCAGCCCTCCGGATGCTCGCGCGTTCCCAAAAGGGCGCGCCAATGGGCGCCTGCGAAGTGGTCGGTGTGAGAATTCGAGTGATCGGGCGAGGCGGCCGGCCCCGGGAGGGCCTCCCAGCGACCGGTCCAGAAGCGGGTGTAGCTCAGTGGTAGAGCTCCAGCCTTCCAAGCTGGCTACGCGGGTTCGATTCCCGCCACCCGCTCCAGACGGCGGGACCGGGAGCGGCGCTGCGCGTGCCGGCTGGGTTCCGGGCGAGGTTCGGCCCTTCTGAGACGGGCCCGAGTTTGTGCGTTGATTCGAAGCCACAAGGAACAAAAAGGCGATGGCGAAGGCGAAATTCGAGCGTAACAAGCCGCACTGCAACGTTGGCACGATTGGTCATGTCGATCACGGCAAGACGACCCTGACGGCGGCGATC
>JANQLT010000088.1 GCA_028280455.1 Kiloniellales bacterium | reverse complement strand
TCCCCCTCCCGGCCACCCAATAGGATACTGCCGTGGGTGGCCGGGAGGGGGAGCGGGCCGGTGCCGTGATTCCGCGTGAGCGGAAAACGCTCTAGATCGGACCGCGCCGCGCTCACCAGGCTAGGGGCGAGACCCCGAACAACCAGCCGTGCACGGCCAGCAGGCCGGTGTAGAGCAGCAGCGCGAGGCCGAGCCGGACGAGGGTCGCCGACCACGACAGGGGTCGCGGGATGGCCGAGCCCTGCTGCACCGCCTGCACCAGGGCTTGCCAGGCCGGCTCTCCCATCATGCGGCGCTTGCGCCGGTCGACGATCCGCATGCCCAGGAGCGCGAAGCCGGCGAAGAGCCCGAACAGGATGACATGGGCGAGGTCGCCGTTCGGCACCAGGTGCGCCGCCGCCCAAAGGGCCAGGGCCAGGAGCAAGGGATGCCGCGTCCAGCGGACGATGCCGGGCCGCGTCGGGTCGAAGGCCTCGTCCCCGGCGCCGCCGAAGGAGAGCGGGTTCGGCCGCGCCAGGCCGAAGGCGAGGATCGCGCAGGCGACGGCCATGGCGACCAGCGGCACGGCCGACTGCCAGGGCGACCAGGCCCAGAGCGCGACGGGGGGCGCGCGGCCGGCGGCGGCGATCAGCCAGGCCAGCACGGCCAGGGACAGGCAGGAGTAGCCGATCGAGAAGGCGCGAGGCCCGACCCGCCCGACCAGCCAGCTCTTGACCGGCGGGCGCAGCGGCAGGGAATGGGAGACGAAGAAGACGGCGAAGGCCGCCAGGAGCTCGATCCAAGCCATCGTCTATATGCGCAACGTTTCGGCACCGAGGAAGTCAAGCCGAGCCCAGCAGAGCATGCCGAGCGGACCGCAGGCACCAACCGCGCCCCTTCCTGCGACGGCGCGCTGCCATCGAATCGCGACGTCTGCCATCTCCGCCGGCAACCCGCGGCCACACTATCCAGGACTGTCCAACGCTACTACCCGGCGATGCCATCGGGGCCAACGAAAATGCGCACGTCCTCTGTAGAGGACCGATGGTCATTCCAACACTGGCAGGACGGTAACTTCCTTTGCGGTAAAAACCATGCGATCCAGTATCGCGAAGCGGATCTCTGTTGTAGTCTGTTCCCACTCAAGAAGAGGAGGCTTGCGATGGCACCGGGCCATAGAGACGGTCACCTTCCAAGCGCAGAAGAAGCCGGAGAAGCTGGGGCGGAGTTTCTTGCCGGTCAGACACTAGACAAGATAGAGAAGGGCGCTCCCACTTTATATTATCTCATAATGAGTATCTTCATGTTAGTTCCAACGGTCTTGTTCCTAAATTTATACGATTTCGCTGGAGGAGAATGGGGTTTCATTTTGTTTATATTCGCATGCTTCAACATCTACTATTTCGCCAGGTTCTGCTTTGCAATTGCTCGAAAGATATGGGCGATTTTTTGCGCCAACTGATGATGTCTCATCTGTTTCGAACCTAAGAAAGCCTGCCCCAACTGCGGCCAAATGGTCGGGCTCGTCGTTCTCTTGGCGCCGACAGGCCATGCAATCGGGTAGCGGCGAGCAGCCTTGCTTGCGGCCTACCCAGGCATTGGCAATGGACATCTGTAATTCGTCCCCGCACCGCTTCGCAGGGCTCTTCAGGCACGAGGCGACATGACCAACGCCGGACGTGCGAGTCCCGCTCGAGCTGCAATCATCCGCCCGTCATTTTGCGTCGGATGACTCCAAAGCGCGGTGATATCCTGTCGATCCGTCGCCGCGGGGCGATCCGATCTTGCGTTCTGTCAAGTTCGGTTGGGAGCCAATTGCTTAATAGGTCAGCACTCATTACCTTTATAGATCTGGATCGGTCGTGGCGAGGCGCTTTTCATGGCTGAGACGGCTGTCAGGCTGGACGACAAGTACACCAAGGAGACCGGTCGGGTCTTCATAACCGGCACCCAAGCGCTGGTGCGCCTGCCGATGATGCAGCGGCAACGCGATGCCGCCGCCGGCCTCAAGACCGGCTGCTTCATTTCCGGCTACCGCGGCTCGCCGCTCGGCGGCCTCGACCAGCAGCTCTGGCAAGCCCGCCGCTTCCTCGCCAACAACGACATCCACTTCCAGCCCGGCGTCAACGAGGACCTGGCCGCGACCGCGCTCTGGGGCAGCCAGCAGCTCGACCTCTTCGGCGATGCCACGCACGACGGCGTCTTCGGCATGTGGTACGGCAAGGGCCCGGGCGTCGACCGCTGCGGCGACGTCTTCAAGCACGCCAATGCCGCCGGCACGGCGCGCCACGGCGGCGTCCTGCTGCTCGCCGGCGACGACCACACCGCCAAGTCCTCGACCCTGGCGCACCAGTGCGAATACACCTTCATGGACGCCGGCATCCCGGTGCTGCACCCGGCCGGCGTCCAGGAGTTCCTCGACCTCGGCCTCTACGGCTGGGCCATGAGCCGCTACTCCGGCTGCTGGGTCGGCTTCAAGACCATCGCCGACACGGTCGAGAGCTCGGCCACCGTCTCGGTCGATCCCGCGCGCATCCCGATCGTCCTGCCCGAGGACTTCGAGATGCCCGAGGGCGGGCTCAACATCCGCTGGCCCGACGACCGCCTGGCCCAAGAGGACCGGCTGCACCGCTACAAGGTCTACGCCGCCCTCGCCTTCGCCCGCGCCAACAAGCTCGACCGCGTGGTACTCGACTCGCCCAAGCGGCGCTTCGGCATCGTCACCACCGGCAAGACCTATCTCGACGTGCTGCAAGCGCTCGCCGACCTCGGCATCGACGAGCAGAGGGCCAAGGACATCGGCCTGACGCTCTACAAGGTCGGCATGGTCTGGCCGCTGGAGCGCGAGGGCATCCGCCAGTTCGCCGAGGGACTGGAAGAGATCCTGGTGGTCGAGGAGAAGCGCGCGGTCATCGAGAACCAGCTCAAGGAGCAGCTCTACAACTGGCGCGCCGACGTCCGGCCGCGGGTGATCGGCAAGTTCGACGAGACCCGCGAATGGATCCTGCCCTCGCCCGGCGAGCTGACGCCGGCGCGCATCGCCCGGGTCATCGCCGAGCGCATCGGCCGCTTCCACCGCAGCGAGGACATCGACGAGCGCCTGGTCTTCCTGGCCCGCAAGGAGAAGGCGCTGGAGCGCGACCGCGCGCCGATCTCGCGCATCCCGCACTTCTGCTCCGGCTGCCCGCACAACAGCTCGACCAAGGTGCCCGAGGGCAGCCGCGCCATGGCCGGCATCGGCTGCCACTGGATGGCGCTCTACATGGACCGCGACACCGAGACCTTCACCCAGATGGGCGGCGAGGGCGTGCCCTGGATCGGCCAGGCGCCCTTCAGCAAGACCGAGCACGTCTTCGTCAACCTGGGCGACGGCACCTACTTCCACTCCGGCATCATGGCGGTGCGCGCCTGCGTCGCCGCCGGCATCAACATCACCTTCAAGCTGCTCTACAACGACGCCGTCGCCATGACCGGCGGCCAGCCGATGGACGGCCCGCTCGACCCGGCGATGATCAGCCGCCAGCTCTACGCCGAGGGCGTCTCCGACATCGTCGTGGTGACCGACGAGCCGGAGAAGTACCCGATCGGCACCGAATGGGCGCCCGGCGTGACGATCGAGCACCGCGACCGGCTGGACGCGATCCAGCGCGACTACCGCGAGCGCCGGGGCGTGACGGTGATCCTCTACGACCAGACCTGCGCCGCCGAGAAGCGCCGCCGGCGCAAGCGCGGCCTCTATCCGGACCCGGCGCACCGGGTCTTCATCAACGACGCGGTCTGCGAGGGCTGCGGCGACTGCTCCGTGCAGTCCAACTGCCTCTCGGTGGTGCCGCTGGAGACCGAGTTCGGCCGCAAGCGCGCCATCGACCAGTCCTCCTGCAACAAGGACTTCTCCTGCCTCAAGGGCTTCTGCCCGAGCTTCGTCTCGGTGCGCGGCGGCAAGCTGCGCAAGCCCGAGGGCGCGACCGAGCGCGGGCCGGAGGAGCAGCCCTTCCCCGCGGTGCCGGCGCCGAGCCTGCCGGCGCTCGATCAGCCCTACGGCATCCTGGTGACCGGCGTCGGCGGCACCGGCGTGGTCACCATCGGCGCCCTGCTCGGCATGGCCGCGCACATCGAGGACAAGGGCGCGACGGTGCTCGACATGACCGGCCTGGCCCAGAAGGGCGGCGCCGTGGTCAGCCACGTGCGCATCGCGCCGCGGCCCGAGGACATCCACGCGGTCAGGATCTCGGCCGGCGGCGCCAACCTGGTGCTCGGCTGCGACCTGGTGGTGGCCGCCGGCTTCGAGTCGCTGTCGAAGATGGACGAGGGCCTGACCACGGCGGTGGTCAACCTCGAGGAGACCCCGACCGCGGCCTTCACCCGCGACCCGGACTTCCAGTTCCCCGGCCAGCGCATGCGCGACGTCATCGAGCAGGCCGTCGGCACGGCGCGCAGCGACTTCGTCGAGGCCACCCGCCTGGCCACCGCCCTGCTCGGCAACTCCATCGCCACCAACCTCTTCATGCTGGGCTACGCTTGGCAGCGCGGCCTGGTGCCGCTGGCCGAGGAGTCGCTGATGGCGGCCATCGAGCTGAACGGCGTCGCCGTCGAGGCCAACAAGCGGGCCTTCCTCTGGGGCCGCCGGGCGGCCCACGACCCGGCCGCCGTCGAGGCGCGGGTCGCGCCCAAGCAGCTCGTCGAGAGCCTGCGCCTCTCCAGCGGCCTGGAGGAGATCGTCGAGCGCCGCGCGGCCTTCCTGACCGACTACCAGGACGCCGCCTATGCCGAGCGCTACCGCAAGCTGGTCGAGCGCGTGCGCGGCGCGGAGAGCGCCAAGGCGCCGGGCCGGACGGAACTGAGCGAGGCGGTCGCCCGCTACTACTTCAAGCTGCTCGCCTACAAGGACGAGTACGAAGTCGCGCGGCTCTACAGCGACCCCGCCTTCGAGGCGCGCCTGGCCGAGCAGTTCGACGGCGACTACAAGCTCGGCCTGCACCTGGCGCCGCCGCACCTGGCCCGGCGCGACGCCGACAGCGGCCTGCCGGTCAAGCGCGAGTTCGGCCCCTGGATCTTCAAGGCGCTACGCCTGCTGGCCAGGCTCAAGGGCCTGCGCGGCACCGCCTTCGACCCCTTCGGCCACGCCGAGGAGCGGCAGCTCGAGCGCAAGCTGATCGCCGACTACGAGACCTTGGTCGAAGAGCTGATCGCCGGACTCGACCAGGGCTGCCACAACATCGCCGTCGAGCTCGCCGAGATCCCCGAGCAGATCCGCGGCTACGGCCACGTCAAGCTGGCGCACCTGGAGAAGGCCAAGGCCCGCGAAGCGCAACTGCTCGAAGCCTTCCGCAGCCCGGCCCCGGCGGCGGCGACGGCGGCGGAGTAAGCGCAACCTCCGAGACTCACGTCGCTTTCGTCGGCCAGTCCCAGTGGTGATGGTCGATGACGAAGGCGTGCTTGTGCCGGAGCGGGGCATGCCGGTGCGGATGGCGGTGCGGCTCGGGGCCTTCCCAGCCTTCGTGCTCGTGCTGGTGATGCTCGTCGTGGACATGCAGGTGCTCGTGGTCCGTCGGCTCGTGCCGATGCTCCAATGCCAGCGCGTCGTCGGGCGGCCAGACCCGCGCCGCGGCCAGCGCCGACGCCAGGGCGACCGCCGCGAGAGCGGCGAAGGCCGCCGACAGGCCGAGCGTGCCGCCGACCCAGCCGGCCAGCGGATAGCCGATCAGCCAGCAGCCGTGCGACAGGGCGAAGTGCGCCGCGTAGATCGCCGGCCGGTCGCCTTCCTGCGCGGAGCGGCGGAGCACGCGGCCGGCCGGCGTCTGCACCATCGAGGCGCCGGCGCCGAGCAGCAGCCAGATCGCCAGCAGGCCCGGCAGCCCCGGCGCCGTCAGGCCGAGCAGCAGGCCGGCGCCCATCAGGACCGCGCCGGCGAGCATGATCGGCCGGTCCGGCGAGCGCTCGAGCAGGCGCGGCAGCGACAGGGCGACCAGCATCGAGCCCGCGCCGGAAGCGGCGAAGGCCAGGGCCGTCAGGCTCTCCGAGCCGCCGAGCTGCTCGCGCACGTAGACCACGGTGTTGACGATGACCATGGCGCCGGCACTGGAGACGGCGAGCGACAGCAGCAGCAGGCCGCGCAGCCGCGGCGTCTTCAGATAGGCGCGCAGGCCGAAGCTGAGGTTCCGCCAGAGGCCGCGCTCGCGCTCGTGGGGCCGCGGCCGCGGCAGCACGACCGAGGCGACCAGCGCGGCCGAGACCAGGAAGGCCAGGGCGTTGGCGGCGAAGAGCGCGTCGAAGCCGACGAGTAGGAGGGCCGCCGCGGCGAGACTCGGGCTCAGCAGGGTCTCCAGGTCGTAGGCCAGGCGGGAGAGCGACAGCGCCCGCGTGTAGCGGCGCTCGTCGGGCAGCACGTCGGGGATGGTCGCTTGGAAAGTCGGCGTGAAGGCGCCGGAACAGGCGTTCAGGAGAAAGATCAGCAGATAGACCTGCCAGACCTCGGTCACGAAGGGCAGGCAGAGCACCAGCCCGGCGCGCGCGACGTCCAGGGCGATCAGCAACTGCCGGCGCGGCAGCTTGTGGGCGAAGCCGCCGACCAGGGGGGCGACGCCGACGTAGGCCAGCATCTTCAGCGCCAGGGCCGTGCCGAGCACCAGGCCGGCCGCCTCGCCGGCCAGCTCGTAGGCCAGCAAGGCCAGCGCGACGGTCGACAGGCCGGTCCCGGCCAAGGCGATGACCTGCGCCAGGAACAGCCGGCGGTAGGTGCGGTCCGACAGCGGCGACGTCATGGGCTGAAGCTAGCGCGCCAAGTGGGACAACAACAGCGCGGCGCATTGCCAAGCCGATGTGCCGGCCGCAGGATCGCGCCCTGACGCGAGGGGGCCATCGTGATCGTCGAGTCTCTCGGCTGGCAGGCGCTGGGGCTGACGCTGTTCGGCGCCTTGGCCGCCGGTTTTACCACCGGCTTCGCCGGCTTCGGCACCGGGCTTGTGGCCGCCGGTTTCTGGCTGCATGCCCTGCCGGCCGCCTTGGTGCCGCCGCTGGTCGCCATCGCCTCCGTCACCGGCCAGCTCGTCGGCCTGGTCACCGTCCGCCGGGCCTTCTCCTGGGGCCGCGTCTGGCCCTTCCTGCTCGGCGGCTTCCTCGGCCTGCCCCTGGGCATCCTCGCCTTGGAGCAGGCGACGCCGGGCCTGCTGCGGGCGGTGGTCGGCGGCTTCCTGATCGCCTATGCCGCCGCCCAGCTCGGCGGCCTGGTCAAGCGGCGCATCGGCACCTGGGGCGGCCGGCCGGCGGACACGGCCATCGGCTTCGGCGGCGGCCTGCTCGGCGGCTTCGCCGCGCTCTCCGGCCCGCTGCCGCTGGTCTGGCTGCAGCTCCGCGGCCTCTCGGCCGACCAGCAGCGCGCGACCTACCAGCCCTTCAACCTGCTGATCCTCAGCGCCGCGGCGGTCGGCATGGCCATCGCCGGCCACGTCGACCGCCAGGTCCTGACCCTGATGGGCCTCTGCCTCCCCGCGACCCTGCTCGGCGCCTGGCTCGGCGCCCGCGCCTACCGCCGCGTCGACGAGGCGACCTTCCGGCTGGTCGTCCTGGTGCTGCTGCTGCTCTCGGGTCTCGTGCTGGTCGGTCGTGCGGTCTTTTGAGAGGAACTCATAATTTCCCACGGATGAACACGGATGGTCACGGATGAACACGGATAACCAAACAAACTCCTCTTTGTTATCCGTGTTCATCCGTGTCGAATTCCTGTTCCTATCCGCTGCGCGACTCCCCACCGAAGGCTCTTCGATAAGCGCTCGGCGTGGTGCCGAGGACGCGGCGGAAGTGGTGGCGCAGGGTCTCGGGGGCGCCGAAGCCGCAGCGCTCGCCGATGCGCTCGATCGGCAGGTCGCTGGTCTCCAACAGATCCTGGGCGCGGCGCACCCTTTGGCGTAGCAGCCAGTCGAGCGGCGCCAGGCCGGTCGCCTGCTTGAAGCGGCGGGCGAAGCTGCGCGGGCTCATGCCGGCGCGCGCCGCCAGGGCGGCGACCTCGTGGGGTTGCTCGCAATGGCTGCGCATCCAGTCGAGCAGCGGGCCGAGCCGGGACTCGCCCTCGGCGGCCAGGGGCGCTGCGATGAACTGGGCCTGGCCGCCCTCGCGGTGCGCCGGCAGCACCAGGCGGCGGGCGACCGCGTTGGCCACCGCCGCGCCGTGGTCCCGGCGCACGATGTGCAGGCAGAGGTCGAGCCCGGCCGCGCTGCCCGCCGAGGTCAGGACCTGTCCCTCGTCGACATAGAGCACGTCCGGCACGACGCGGACCGCCGGATGGCGCCGGGCGAGCGCCGCGCCGTAGCGCCAGTGGGTGGTCGCGCGCCTGCCGTCGAGCAGGCCCGCCGCCGCCAGGATGAAGACGCCGGAGCAGATCGAGACCAGGCGGGCGCCGCGATCCTGCGCGCGCCGCAAGGCCGCCAGCAGGGCGGCCGGCGGCGTCTCCTCGGGGTCGCGCCAGCCGGGCGCGACGATGGTCTCGGCCCGGCGCAGCAGGCCGAGGCCGCCGTCGACCTCGAGACGCAGGCCGCCGGTGGCGCGCAGCGGGCCCGGCTCGACCGCCGCCACGGCGAAGTCGTACCAGGGGAAATCGAACTCCGGGCGCGGGATGCCGAAGACCTCGACCGCCAGGCCGAGCTCGAAGGTGCTGAGCCGGTCGTGGGCCAGGACCACGAGCCGATGGGGGCGTTTCGGCATGATGGCAGGATCTTACCGTACTTTGGCGTTCCTGCCACTTGGAAGCGCGGCGCCGGCGGCTAGCCTGTCGCCAGCCCGAAACCGATCCGGAGCCGAGCCATGACCGCTTCCCCCTCCGCCGTCACGGAAACCCCCGCCGCCGCCTCCGCCGAGGCCCTGGCGCACTTCGAGGCCCGCTTGCGGTTCGAGACCGATTGCGCCGACGTGCAGCAGGCGATCGCGGCGGGCGCCGAGGATTTCGTGCTGCTCGACGTGCGCGGCCCCAAGAGCTTCGCCGCCGGCCACGTCCGCGGCGCGCGCAACCTGCCGCATCGCGAGATCACCGCCCAGCGCCTCGCCGCCTTCCCGGGCGAGCCGACCTTCGTCGTCTACTGCGCCGGCCCGCACTGCAACGGCGCCAACAAGGCCGCCGTCCGGATCGCCCGCCTCGGCCACCCGGTGAAGGAGATGATCGGCGGCATCACCGGTTGGCTGGACGAAGGGTTCGCACTGGAGACCGATGGAGTTTCCGCCGCATAGGCCCGAGAGCTAGCGCCGGCACTGTCGCGATATCGGAGATAACGAATGGGTTTTCGCCGGCGGACGCCCGAACCCAGTCCGGTCAACGCCGCTCAGCACCGCCTTGAGCTTCAAAGCACACCGCGCCCATGCTACCCTTGGATGAATATTACGAGCCTTATTGTCGCGCTTGATGGGTCTCCCGTAAGGGCGTTCGCGCATCGCCGGGTCGGACCGCATCAAGGAGAAGGTCGTTCATCCTTGGGGAGCATCCATCATGGCGAAAAAGATCGCGTTGCTGACAATCCACGGCATGGGCACAACGAAAGAGGACTATTTTGAAGACCTGCTCAATGATCTGATCCCACTGGTTGGGCGAGATCTCTGGAACAACAGCATCCATTTCGAAGCCATATACTATCAGGACATACTGCAGGAGCCGCAACGCGAGTACTTTAAGGCCATTGAGAATAAGGTCGGCTCGACCAAAGTCGGGAATTTCTTCGCCACCAAACTCCGGAAGTTCCTCTTGTACGGATTCTCCGATGCGGGTGGCCTAGAATTCTCCCGGACCATAGAGGACGGCGCCTATGAGCTTGTTCAATTGCGTATTTTCGACGCGCTCGGTAAAGCCTTCAAGGCCGTGGAATCGTCGCAGGCGCCGGTTGTGATTGTCGCGCAGTCCCTGGGTGGCCAGGTTCTGTCCAACTACATCTGGGATGCGCAGCGTAAGACTTCGCCGAACTACGGCGTATGGCGGCACGACCATTCCGGTCTCGGTGCCGAAAACGTCGCCTTCAGACGGCTCGGGGGCTTGCGCGTCCTTGTGACAACTGGGTGCAACATCCCGATCTTTATCGCCGGATTGCCGCGCGATCTAAGGCAGCCGATCAAACGACCCAACGAGCACTTCGTTTGGGAAAACTACTACGACGAGGACGATCCGCTGGGCTGGCCTTTGCAGGAGCTGAGCCGTGGCTTCGACACCCTGGTCACGGACATCGAAGTCAACGTCGGCAATCTCCTCACCACCTGGAACCCCTTGAGTCATACGAAATACTGGACCGACTCAGATGTCCAACGGCCTCTCGCAAAACACCTGAAGTCGCTACTGAGCTAGGGCAAGCTTCTTGGGCTGTGCGCCATAGAGTCCCTCGCCCCGCCATCGGCGCGAGGAAGGGGTGGGGGCCGGCGACGTGGCGGCGCTCCTGCCGATGACTACTCGCTGCCGATCCAGATCGCTTCTTCGAACTCGTAGATCGTCGAGCCCTTCTTGGTCACGCGCGGCACCATGAAGTCGGTCGCCGGCTCGTAGCCCAGTTGCGTCTTCGGCAAGGGCTGGATCTTGCCCTCGGCGACGGTGAAGACGTAGCTGCGCAGCGGCGCGTCGTCCGAGGCCCGCCTGACCGCCAGGCGATAGAGACCGTCGACCAGCATCTCCTGGGTCTTCAGGGCAATGGCGTTCGCCGCCTCGCGCTCCTCGTGCGGATGATAGAGGATCACCTCGCGGCGCTTGAAGTGGCCGTTGCTGTAGAAGGCCGTCTGCTTCCGCGAGTGGGCGATCAATTCGCCGTCGCGGGTCAGCTCGGCCACGAAGTAGCCTTGGAAGCTGTCCGGCGTCTCCATGTCGAGGCCGCCGAGCCAGAGCGAGAAGATCGGTATCGGCTCGCCCCCGATCTCGCCCTGGGTGATGTGCGCCAAGCGCCGCCAATAGCCGTCGAAGGCGTAGGTTTTCTGCGGGTTGTAGGGATCCGCGCCGTCCCCGGTCTGCTTCAGGAGAAAGGGAAAGCGGGTGATCGCCTTGCCGTCGAACACGAAGACCAAGGTGTAGATGCCGGGCTCTGTGAGCTGCACGTCGGCCGGCTGTTTCATCAGGAAGCGGGCGAAGGCGCCTTCGCGGACCTTGTAGTCGGGAAAGGCCTCGAACTGGGCCAGGACCTCGCCCTCCGCGTTGACCAGGCCGGCGGCGATCTTGGCCGGGCCCTCCGGCGGGAAGGCCAGGTCGAAGGTCCGCAAGGCCACCAGGCCGTTGTCGTCGCTGAACCAGCTATCCATCAGGCTCTCGAAGAGCACGGCCGGCGGGTTCTGCTGCGCGGACAGCGGCGCGGCCGCGAGCCCGACGGCGAAGACGCCGACAGCCAGAAGCAGACGTCGCGTCAGACCTCGCATGGCGAAGCTCCTCTCTCCTTGGGCGGCAGGGCGAACGAAGGAAGAGGCCCTGCCTCTAGCCCATCTCCAGCGCGCGCAGGTAGAGGTCGAGCAGGTGCTCCTGCTCCTGGCGGTCCTGCTGGTCCAGCTTGCGGAGCTTGAGGACCTGGCGCATCACCTTGGTGTCGAAGCCGCTGGCCTTGGCCTCGCCGAAGACCTCGCGGATGTCGGCCGCGAGCGCGGCCTTCTCCTCTTCGAGCCGCTCGATCCTGTCGATGAAGGAGCGCAAACGCTCCGCCGCGATGCCGCCCACGTCGGCCATGGCCGCCTCCCCATGATGTCCGCTGCCGGGCGGTCAAAACGCCCCGACGAAGAAGGCGCGGAGACTAATGCGCGCTTTGCGCGGTGGCAACGGCGCGTCGCCTATCGGATGTCCGGGGTCAGCTATGGCCGAAGCGCTGGGTCGACTCGGCGTAGGCCGCCTTCTGCTCCGGTGTCGCCTCGGTCTGGTGCTGCGCCTTCCAGTCGGCGTAGGGCATGCCGTAGACGATCTCGCGGGCCTGGTCGTAGCCGATCTCGAGGCCCTTCTCGTCGGCCGCCGCGGCGTACCACTTGGAGAGGCAATTGCGGCAGAAGCCGGCCAGGTTCATCAGGTCGATGTTCTGCACGTCGGGATGCTCGCGCAGGTGCTGCACCAGGCGCCGGAAGGCGGCGGCTTCGAGCTCGGTCTTGGTCTGCTGGTCCATGCTGATCGGGTCTCCGGTTGGCGGGCGGGCTCGATCTCCATTTTGGGCGGCGCCCCGGCCTTGTCCAGGTTCCGCGACCGGACGACTCCTAAGGAAATAGGCGCTGCAAATTCCTGTCTTTTTATGTATCAAGTATCGTTTTTCGCGGTTATTGGACAAGACGCAGTCAAGATCCTATGGTCCGCGGCGCGCGCCCCTTGGGAGACCGCGATGCAGGACTTCGCTGCGGCCTTTGCCTTGGCCTTCGGCTTGATCGCCGAGGGCGACGCCGCGCTCCTGGAGATCATCTGGCTGTCCTTGCGGGTCAGCGTCACGGCGGTGCTGATCGCCTGCGCTTTCGGCCTGCCGCTGGGCGCCGCCCTGGCCGTCGCCCGCTTCCCGGGCCGCGGCGCCATCGTGACCCTGCTGAACGCCCTGATGGGCCTGCCGCCGGTGGTGGTCGGGCTGATGGTCTACCTGATCCTGTCGAACGCCGGGCCGCTCGGCGTGCTCGGGCTGCTCTACACGCCGACGGCCATGATCATCGCCCAGACCCTGCTGGTGACGCCGATCGTCGCCGCCCTCACGCGCCAAGTGATCGAGGACCTGCACGGCGAGTACGACGAGCAGCTTCGCTCGCTCGGGGTCGAGCGCCTGGCGGCGACGGCGACCCTGCTGTGGGACGGCCGCTACAGCCTGCTGACCGTGGCCCTCGCCGGCTTCGGGCGGGCCATCGCCGAGGTCGGCGCGGTGATGATCGTCGGCGGCAACATCAACCACGTGACCCGGGTGATGACCACCGCCATCGCCTTGGAGACCTCGAAGGGCGAGCTGGGCCTGGCCCTCGCCCTCGGCATCATCCTGGTCGGCCTCGCCGTCTTCGTGAACGGCTGCGTCATGAGCCTGCGGGCCGGCGCGGGACGGGCCGCCTATGCTTGAGCTGGCCGAGCCCTTGCCGCAAACACCCCTGCAGCGCGCCGCCGCGGCACGCGACCTCGAGGCCGCGACGATCCTGCCCGGCCGCGCCGAGGACCTGGTCTACGAGGCCGGCGGCCGGCGGCTGATCGACGGCCTCGAGCTGCGGCTCGAAGCGGGCCCGCTGACCGTGCTGGTCGGCCCGAACGGCGCCGGCAAGAGCCTGCTGCTGCGCCTGCTGCACGGCCTGATCGAGCCCAGCGCCGGCCAACTGCACTGGGCCGGCCGGGCACCCGGTAAGGAGACCCGCCGGCGCCAGGCCATGGTGTTCCAGCGGCCGGTCATGCTGCGCCGCTCGGCCGCGGCAAACCTGCACTATGCCCTGCGCGCCAAGGGCCTCGACGGCCTGCCCCTGGCCGAGCTGGCGCGGGACTGGCTGGCCCGCGCCGGCCTGGCCGAGCTGGCCGGCCGGCCCGCCCGCCTGCTCTCCGGCGGCGAGCAGCAGCGCCTGGCGGTCGCCCGGGCGCTCAGCACAGGGCCGGAGGTGCTGTTCCTCGACGAGCCGACGGCCAGTCTCGACCCCGCTTCGGCCCTGGCGATCGAGGAGCTGATCCTCGAGGCCCGCGCCGCCGGCACCAAGATCGTCCTGGTGACCCACGACCTCGGCCAGGCACGCCGCCTCGCCGACGAGGTGGTCTTCCTCTACCGGGGCCGGGTCGAGGCGCAGGCGCCGGCCGAGCGCTTCTTCGACGACCCGATCTCCGACAAAGCCCGCGCCTTCGTCGCCGGGCGCATCGTCGTCTAGCAAGGGAACCGACGCATGATCCGCAGGCTCTTTCTCACCCTGACCCTGACCGCCACGCTGCTGCTCGGCGCGCCCCTCGACCCGCGGGCGGACGAGCGCTTCATCACCCTGCAGTCGACGACCTCGACGCAGAACTCCGGCCTGTTCGACCACATCCTGCCGCGCTTCACCGAAGCGACCGGCATCGCCGTGCGGGTGGTCGCGGTCGGCACCGGCCAGGCCCTGAAGAACGGCCGCAACGGCGACGGCGACGTGCTGCTGGTCCACGCCAAGGCGGCCGAAGAGAAGTTCGTCGCCGAGGGCTTCGGCGTCGCGCGCCACGACGTCATGTACAACGACTTCGTCCTCGTCGGCCCGGCCGAGGATCCCGCCGGCATCGAGGACCTGCGCGATGCGCCCGCGGCGCTCGCCAGGATCGCCGCGGCGGAGAGTCCCTTCGTGTCGCGCGGCGACGACAGCGGCACCCACAAGAAGGAGCTGGCGCTCTGGCGCGCTACCGAAGTCGAGCCGGCCGCGGTCAGCGGCACCTGGTACCGCGAGACCGGCCAGGGTATGGGGGCCACGCTCAATGCCGCCGTCGGCATGGGCGCCTACGCCATGACCGACCGGGGCACCTGGATCAGCTTCAAGAACAAGGCCGGGCACGCGGTCCTGGTCGAGGGCGACGCTCGCCTGTTCAACCAGTACGGCGTCATCCTGGTGAACCCGGCCAAGCACGCCCGGGTCAAGGCCGCGGACGGCCAGGCCTTCATCGACTGGCTGACCGGCCCCGCCGGCCAGGCCGCCATCGCCGACTTCACCCTCGACGGCAAGCAGCTCTTCTATCCCAACGCCAAGGGCGACGGCACGAGCTGAGGCCGAGCGGACTGCCAGGCACGCCTTGCGGCGAAAGCCGTTTGGTCGTATTGCTTGAAGCTGATGGCTCCCGTCGGTGTGACAGCCGAAGGGATTAAACGGGAATGCGGTGCGGCCGTCCGAATGACGGCCAATGCCGCAGCTGCCCCCGCAACTGTGAGCGGCGAGCGACACCCAAGTACCACTGGCCAAGGCTGGGCTGGGAAGGTGGCGTGAAGCGAGGACCCGCGAGCCAGGAGACCGGCCATCATGGATTCCACCGCTAACCGGGCGGGGCGCCTGGGGAGGAAGTGATGACTGGTCTTGCCGATAGACAAGATGGCGTCGCGCCTTCTGCTCCTTGCGCAGCCCCGCGTAGCAGCAGGAGCAGCAGACGTGAAAGTCGGATCGACCCATAGGGTGCAGGATCGCCACCTGGCCGAGCGGGACGCCGCCAGGGCGGAGACTCGGACCATATCGGATCAAGCCTACGACCTGATTCTGGCCAAGATCCTGCGCTTGGAGCTGGCACCCGGCAACCTCCTCATGGAGAAGGCTCTGCCCGAGGCGCTGGGCCTCGGCCGCACGCCCATTCGAGAAGCGCTGCTACGGCTGGTCGGAGATGGCTTGCTCTGCCGCCGGGCCCATCGCGGCATCTTCGTCTGCGATCTGACGGCCGACTTGCTCCTCGACACCTTCGACCTCAAGCTAGCGATCGAGTGCCGCATCGCGGAGCTGGCGGCGCTTCGCCGCTCCGACAGGCAAGCCGACGCTTTGTGCCGCTTGACGATCGAGCTCTTCAAGCTCGACCCCTCCCTGCCCTTCGACGGCTTCGTCCCGTTGGGACGAGAGTTCTTCACGACGATGGCGGAGGCCACCGGAAACAGCCAGTACCGGCAGATCGTCCCTCGCCTCTACAACACCAGCATTTGGATCATGTCCTACGCCGGCCACGCGAACGGCGACTGGCCAAGCCTCGCCGGCGACCTCCGCGCGCTGATGAGCGAGCTTTCCGACGCCATATCCCGCAATCGTGCAACCTATGCCGAAGCCGCCATACACCGCTACATCGCGAAGGCCCAGGACGACTTGATCGACCCGTCCCGTCAGCTCTGGGTCGACAGCGCTGCTTGAGCTCTTTGAGAGCGGGCACGCTGTCGCGATAGCTGGCGACGCGGCGCTCCAAATCGGAAGCTCTGACGGACGCAGTGCTCCGCTGCAACGATCTCCTGTCGGCGCTAGAGCGTTTTCCGCTGATGCGGAATCACGGCACCGGCCTGCTCCCCCTCCCGGCCACCCACGGCAGTTTCCTATTGGGTGGCCGGGAGGGGGAGCGGGCCGGTGCCGTCCGATCAGAGAACGCGCTAGACGCCCTCCAAACACTTGGACAAGCACGAGATTTTGGCCGATGTTGCGGCCCATGCAGGATGACTCGCGACACCGCTCGGCGCGGCACGTAAGACTCTTCAGGAGCGGCAGAAATCAGGCGGTCCGGATGCTCCGTGAATTCGAGCTGCCGGGGGACGAAGTCGTCATGTGGAAGGAAGGCCGTCGCCTTATCCTCGAGCCGACGCGTCCCCCCGTGTCTACTGGCAGTGCTCGACACGCTTGAGACACTCGACGAGACTTTTCCGCCGGTCGACGACGCAACGGCAACTCCCGTCGACCTATGATGTTCTATCCGCTCAACGCTTGGTTGCTCCAGAGCCCGGTTCGGCACGCCGAAATCTCCGTGACAGATCGCACTCGGGGGTCGACGCGCTGAACTGTGAAACCTGGCTTACGCGCTCCTGACGGGCGACTCCTCGTCGAGCCGGGCGAGGAATCGCGCCGCATCCTGCCGAACCATATGCCGGTGCGCGTCGCTCATCCGGTCCCAGGTCCGGTAGACGTTGCCGAGGCGCGGGTTGCGCTCCAGCTTGGGCCGGTTGCGGGCGAGGAAGTCCCAATAGAGGTAGTTGAAGGGGCAGGCCTCGGGGCCGGTCTTCTCCTTCACCTTGTAGCGGCAGCCCTTGCAGTAGTCCGACATGCGGTTGATGTAGTTGCCGCTCGCCGCATAGGGCTTGGAGCCGAGCAGGCCGCCGTCGGCGAACTGGCTCATGCCGAGGGTGTTGGGCAGCTCGACCCACTCGTAGGCGTCGGCGTAGACCGCCAGGTACCAGTCGTGGACGGCCTTGGGATCGGCGCCGATCAGCATCGCGAAGTTGCCGGTGACCATGAGCCGCTGGATGTGGTGGGCGTAGGCCTCGTCGCGGGTCTGCGCGATGCAGGCGCGCAGGCAGGCCATCTCCGTCTCGGCCGTCCAGTAGAAGGCCGGCAGCGGCCGCTGGTGGTCGAAGACGTTCTCTTCGAGGTAGCCCGGCATGCGCAGCCAGTAGATGCCGCGCACGTACTCCCGCCAGCCGATGATCTGGCGGATGAAGCCCTCGGCCGCGTTGAGCGGCACGGCGCCGGCGCGGTAGGCCTCCTCGACGCGCCGGCAGACGGCGAGCGGGTCGAGCAGGCCGGCGTTGAGGTAGAGCGCGACGACGGCGTGATAGAGGAAGCGCTCGTCGGCGAGCATGGCGTCCTGATAGTCGCCGAAAGCCGGCAGGCTGCGTTCGACGAAGAGCCCGAAGGCCGCCTCGGCGTCGGCGCGGGTCACCCCGAACCAGAAGGGCTCGAGACGGCCGAAGTGGCCGGCGAAGCGCCGCTCGACCAGGGCCAGGACCTCCTCGGTCAGGGCGTCCGGCGGGAAGCGCAGCGGCCCGGGAAAGGCCAGGCCGCGCTTCGGCGGCTTGCGGTTCTCGCTGTCGAGGTTCCAGCGGCCGCCCTCCGGCGCGCCGTCCGACATCAGGAGCCCGGTCTTGCGGCGCATGTCGCGGTAGAAGAGCTCCATGCGGAGCTGCTTACGGCCCTCGGCCCAGGCGGCGAAGGCCGACCTGGAGCAGAGGAAGCGGTCGTCCTCGAGGATCTCCAGGGGCACCGCCAGGCGCGCGCGCAGCTCTTCGAAGGCGGCGAGAAGCCGCCACTCGCCGGGCTCGGTGACCGCGACGGCGCCGCAGGCGTGCCGGGCCAGCGCCCGCTCGACCTCGCCGACCAGGGAGCCGCTGTTGTCCGGGTCCTCCAGCGCCACGTAGTCGACACGCCAGCCCTCTTGGCGCAGCGCCTGGGCGAAGTGGCGCATGGCCGAGAAGAGGAAGGCGATCTTCTTCTTGTGGTGCCAGGCGTAGGTCGCCTCCTCCATGACCTCCGCCAGCAGCACGACATCGCGCCCCCGCTCGGCCCCGCGCAGGGCGGCGACCTTCGGCGAGAGCTGATCGCCCAGCAGCAGAACCAGCTTGGCTTCCTCGGTCCTTTGCGGATCGCTCAAGATCTCACCTCAGGCGCGCCTGAGCGGCCTGATTCGGCCGCAAACCCCATTCTACGCGGCCGAGGCGCCCGCGGATGCGTCGCGGCGGGCCCCGGCCTTCGCCGGGCACTCGGCGACCCCAAACTTGCCCCAAGGCGACCGGGCTCAGCGCAATTCGATTGCATCTCCAGGCCCAGGGCCCTATGTCCTGCTTATCAGACCCGGCGATCGTGCGATCTCTGCTGCGTCAATGGACCTGGCTGACTTCTACCTCGGACCTCGGTGAGCTGAGACCCGCCTGCGCGGTGTGCAGGCGGCCACAACCAAGACTAGGAAACACGACTATGACCAAAGGAACCGTGAAGTGGTTCAACTCCGTCAAGGGCTACGGCTTCATCGCCCCCGAAGACGGCTCCAAGGACGCCTTCGTCCACATCTCTGCGGTTGAGCGGGCCGGCCTCGCCAACCTGCAGGAGGGCCAGCAGGTCGAGTACGAGCTGCAGCGCGGACAGAACGGCAAGTCCTCCGCCGAGAATCTCAAGCTCGTCGACTGATCCGAGCCGCAGATCGCGAAAGGGCCCGCTTCGGCGGGCCCTTTTGTTTGTGTGCCTGGCATGGTCCTGATCTAGGAGGTGAGAGTTCTCTACGAGCCGTAACGACCGGAATCGTTAGCCGGAGGCAACTGCGTCGCCGCGAGGC
>JANQLT010000087.1 GCA_028280455.1 Kiloniellales bacterium | reverse complement strand
CCCCAGGCCCCAAAACCATGGCCGCCGGATGGCACAAATTCAAAACCATGAGCCAAGGATGGAGCCTCTCCCAAAATGTGTGAATCTGCTAGCCCGTCGGGGGAGAGGGATGCGCAGGCTTGGTGAGGCGTAGCCGAGCCTAGCCGGAGCTGGGTGAGGGGGCAGTTCGTTTCGATGTCGAAGGCTGCCACGACGAGCGGCGATTGCTAGGGCGTTTTCCGCTGACGCGGAATCACGGCACCGGCCCGCTCCTCCTCCCGGCCACCCACGGCAGTATCCTATTGGCTGGCCGGGAGGGGGGCGGGCCGGTGCCGTCCGATCGGAAAACGCTCTAACCGTCCGGTTCCTTGGCCGGCTTCGGCCGCGCGACCGGGCTGTAGAGGCAGCGCTCCGGCTTGATGTCGAGCAGCGGCGTGCCGTCGAGGCAGTCGAGGCCGCGGACCAGCAAGGCGGCGCCCTCGCGGCCGACGAGGGCGACGACGGCGGTGCCGATCGGGTTCGGGCGCAGCGGCGAGCGCAAGGAGAAGGCGCCGCGGGTCCGGCGGTCGTCGCCCGGGCTCTGCAGCACCAGGTCGCGCCGCGAGCGGTCGAGCCAATAGAGCACTTCCAGGCGCTCGTAGGCCTCGATGCCGTCGAGCGCCGGCGCCCAGGGCTCGTCGACCTCGAGCCGGCAGACCGGGCCGTCCAGCCGGCCCTGGCGCGGGCAGCTATCCCGGTCGCTCCAGGGCGTGCGGATGCGGCCGACGAAGAACAGGCCGGCATCGCCTTCCGCCGGCAGCGCGACGGCCAGCTCGGCGTCGCGAATGCCGTATTCCTCGGCCATGCGCTTGCGCGGGCGCGCGGTCAGTCGGTGGCGACCATCACGTCGGACGCCTTGATGATGGCATAGGCCTCCTGGCCGGCGGCGAGGCCCAGCTCGTCCACCGACTCGTTGGTGATCGCCGCGGTGACGACGGCGCCGCCGACGTCGATGCGGACGTGAGAGGTGGTCTGGCCCTTCTGGACCTCGATGATCTTGCCCTTGAGCTGGTTGCGCGCGCTCAGCTTCATGCGTCTCTCCTGGAGTGATGCTGTCGTCAGGGCCGGCCGGCCAAGAACGTCAGGTGGTTGTCCCAATAGCGGCCCTCGTCGACCGCGATAGTTTGCGGCGCGGCGGCGTCGGCCGTCGCGTCGTGCAGGATCAGTTCGCCGCGGCCGTTGCTGATCCAGAAACGGCCCGCCTCGGCCGCCGGCGCCAGGCCGCAGCCGTCGAGGACCTCGATGCGGCTCAGGTACTCGCCCTCGGGCCAGGACCAGAAGGTGGTCTGGCCGCCGCGCGGGTGCGAGACCGCCATCACCCGCTCGCCGCTGTCCAGGCAGACGCTGCCGCAGTAGTTGCGCATGCGCCGCTCGACCGGCGCGGGCGCGCGCAGCAGGGCGAGGTCGCCGTCGCCCCCATCTTCGCTACGGTCGATGGCGACCATCGGCACTCGGTCCTCCAGCAGACCTTCGTGCTGCATGGCGACGGCGACGCGGTCCGCGGCGTCGACGGCGATGTGCCGGATCGAGAGCTGGTGATACCAGGGTGGCAACGTGCGGGCCGCGACCAGCTTGCCGCTGCCGCGCTCCAGCCGGACCAGGGAGGGCTCCATGGTCTCGAGGTTGAGCTTGCGGCGGCCCTGGTCGGGATGGGTGCGGATGCCCCCGTTGGCGACCACCAGCGTCTCGCCGTCGGACAGCAGGGCGAGCTGGTGCGGGCCGACGCCGTGCGACGGCAGCTCGCCGAGCCAGCGGAAGCCGTCGGTCGCGTCGCGCACGCCGATCTTGCCGAGGCCGGCCTCGTAGTCGTTCTCGGTGGTGTAGAGCAGCGCCCCGTCGGGCGAGAAGACGGCGTGGCCGTAGAAATGCCGGCCCGGCGCGGCGGCGATCTCGCGCTCCAGCGCACCCGAGGCCAAGTCGACCGCCAGGGCGAAGCGCCCGGGCCGCCGCGCGACGATCACCGCCCGCCGGCCGCTCGGGTCGATGGCCGTGTCGTGGCCGCGTGCCGGCAGCGGCAGGGAGATCCGCCTGCGGCCCTCGCCGTCGAAAGCCGCCAGCCAGAAGCCTGCGTCCAGCCCGCCCTGGGCGCCGAAGACCTGCGCGGCCTCTGGCGCCGTCGGCGCCACGGCCGTCGCCTCCGCCGGGCGCGGCAGCAGGCCCGCGAGCAGGCCGCCGCCGAGCGCCGCCAGGGCGCCGCGGCGATTCATCGCCAGCGCGCTCGCGGTCATGATCTCGCGCTCTCGCTCGCGCCGGACCGACAGCTTCAGCGCAGGGCGCTGAGGTTGGCGATCAGGGCGTCGTTGCGGCGGCGGATCTCGGTCCTGATCTTGTGGGCGGTGTCCTGCTCGGCCTCGCTGAAGTCGCTGCAGGTATCGACCGCCCGGTGCTGGCCCTCGAGCATGCCGCGGATAACCGCCTTCTCGATCGCCTTGGCGACCTTTGCTTTCTGGTCATCGGACAAGCCGGCGTCCAGGTGGCCGAGCTCTTCCTCGACGATCTCGTTGATTCTCTGCATCGGCGTTTTCCTCCACCTCCCGAAACGCGAGCCAAGCCAGGCGGCCGGCGCCGCGAGAGTGTAGCCAATTCCCCTGGGATGGAGAAACCGGACCGGCGGGCGGGCGGCTCATACCGGACGGCGATGAGAAGGGCTCATCGCCGTCCGTATGGCGTTCAAGCGCCACGCAGGCTGTCCTCGCTTCGCTGCGGGCGCGCGGTCGCGCTTGCCAGACGGCGATGAGTTCCACTCATCGCCGTCTGGTATCAGTCGCCGTCCAGCGAATTGAAGCCGATCCAGAGCTCCAGGGCCGGCGAGACCTCCGTGGCGATCAGCCCATGCAGGCCCCGGACGGCGTCGCGCAGGGCCTCGACCGCCGGCCGCCGGGCCGGGTCGGCGACCGCGTCGGCCAGGGGCGCCTCGATGGCCGCCGCGCCGGCTCGCGCCTGCGCGACGGCGGCCAGCAGCCGCTCGGCGAGGACGTCCTCGCCGCGCCGGCGCAGCAGGGCGGCGAAGCCCTGGCCGCCGGGTCCCTCGACCATCAGCGCCAGCGAGTCGAGCAGGAGCGTGACGTTGCGCAGCGAGCGGCCGCTGCGCCAGGACTCGGCGCGGCGGGGCCGCGGGCGTCCGCCGGCTTCGCCCAAGGGCCGGCCGAGGCGCAGCTCGTCGGTCGCGCGCAGCGCTTCGTGCAGGCTGCCGAAGAACAGCGCGACGACCTCCTTGCTGTCGTTGAACAGCAGATCGCTGCGGTCGGCGTCGGCGATCCGTTTGGCGTAGGCGCCCTCGCCGTCGCGCCAGTCTTCGAGAACGCCCGCCGAGATGTTCGCCACGTTGGCGCCGATCGCCTGCGCGAAGGCGCAGCCGTAGGGCGTCTCGGTCGGCTTCTTGTCGGAGAACAGCAGGCGCTCCAGGGCCGGCAGGCCCTGCAGGGCGACGCTGGTCTTGGCGAAGGTGGCGGGTTCCAAGAGCTGCGCGTCCTGCGCCTTCAGCGCGCGCGGTAGCTGTTTGCCGAGGGCGTTGGTCTTGTCGGGCCAGAAGTAGAGGCGGCTGTGGCGGGTCAGATAGTCGACGGGGCCGAAGCGGATGTGCTGGACCGCCATCCAGGCATCCATGGCCTGCCGGTAGGCCTGGCGCGCCGCCGCCATGTCGGCTTGGCCGTCGCAGTGCGCGGCGAGCGCCGTCGATAGAGACGCGCCGCTCTCCGCCAGCGCGGTATAGCGCGGCAGGGCGTGCTCCTCGGCCAGCCAGGCGGCGAGCGCGGCCGTCGCCTCGTCCGCCCGCGCGCCGCCCGTGGCCGCGAGCAGAATGGCGCCGGCAACGGCCGCGGCGCGCAGCCTCACAGGGACTCCAGGAAGCGCAGCAGCGCGGCCCGCTCCTCGGCGCTCATGGCGACGACCTGGTCGCGCGCCGCCTGCGCCTCGCCGCCGTGCCAGAGCACCGCTTCGAGCAGGTTGCGGGCGCGGCCGTCGTGCAGGAAGCGGGTGTGGCCGTTGACGGTCTCGGTCAGGCCGATGCCCCAGAGCGGCGGCGTGCGCCACTCGCGGCCGTTTGCGCGCGCCTCGGGGCGGTTGTCGGCCAGGCCCTCGCCCATGTCGTGCAGCAGCAGGTCCGTGTAGGGCCAGATGAGCTGCTTGGAGAGCTCGGGCTGCTCGGCGGACTCGGCGGTGACGAGCTTCGGGCGATGGCAGGCGATGCAGCCGGTCTCGTAGAACAGCGCCTTGCCGGCCAGCACTTGCGGGTCGTCGGCGTCGCGCCGCGCCGGCACGGCCAGGTGCCGGGAGTAGAACAGCACCAGGTCGAGCATCTGGTCGGAAGCCTCGACGCCGTCGTGCTGCGCGCTGTTGCCGCTGGGCGCGGCCCGGCAATCCTCCTGCGCGGGCGTGCAGTCGCCGTGGTGCGCGGGGAAGAGCGTCGTCGAGATGCCGATGTCGCCGCTGAAGGCGCCGGCGATCTGCTGCTTCAGGCTCGGCTGTCCGGCCTTCCAGCCGAAGCGGCCGAGCATCAGCTTGCCGGTCTCCTCGCTCCAGACCCGGTTGGCCTTGCCCGAGATGCCGTCGCCGTCGCGGTCCTCCGGATCGGCGGCGGCGAGGATGTCCTCTTCCGCGATCATCTCCAGCAAGCCGAGGCCGATCATCGGCGGGGCGACGCGCGGCGAGAGCATGGTCTCGGGATGCATCGGCCCGAAGCGTTGCGGCTCGATGCGATAGAGCGGCTTCTGCAGCTCGACGACCTCGCCGTCGGCGAGCGTCACCGGCACCGCTTCATGCTCGATGACGATCCAGCCTTCCGCCGCCTGGCCCTGGATCGCGAAGTCCTGGAGCTGGCCGCCGTAGGTCGGCTCGGGAATCACGCTCATCAGGCCGCTCTCCAGGGCGGCGCGCTGCTCGTCCGTCTGCGGCGGGATGCTGAGGCGCATCAGCATCGAGATGGCGTTGTCCTCGGGCGGGTTGGCGGCGGGCGGGTGGCCGCGGCCGTCCTTCAGGTGGCAGCGCTGGCAGGAGCGGGCGTTGTAGAGCGGGCCGAGCCCGTCGGAGGCCGTGGTCGAGGCGGGGGCCGAGACCCAGAGCTTCTTGAAGATGCCGTTGCCGACCTTGAAGTCGAGCTCCTGGGCGAAGCTCAGGTTGGCGGAGGGGTGGGAGAAGGCGTTGCGGTTCTCCGTCTTGCGCGAGGTCGCGGCACCGCCGGGCAGGGCCTCGCCCGGCTCGGCCGCGCTGAAGTCGCGGGTCGGCGCCGGGCTGAGCTCGGCCGCCTGCGCCGCGCCCGCGAGCAACCCCAGGCAGAGCAGCGCGGCCCCGAGCCTCGTCGGGGCCGCGCGCCGCGATGCCGCGCTGTCGCGATCGCTCATTGAAAGACCGCGCTCGGGTTGTCGAGGCTGTCGGAGCCCTCGAAGGCGATCGGCGAAAGCTTGAGCGCTGCCACGGCGGACTCGATGGCCTTAGTCTGCGCCGTCAGCGCGTCGATGGCGGCCTGGACCGTGGCGTTGCCCGCCTCGTTGCCCTCGCCGATCATCTGATCGTAGGCCGTGCCCTGCTCGGCGCTGGCGACCAGGTCCTGCATGGCCGCCAGGGTCTCGTCCAAGCGCTGGCGCAGCAGCTTGTCGTCCGCGGCGCTGGCCTTGGCGACCAGGTCCGCCAGGCTCGCGCCCTCGACGATGCCGCCGTCGATCCGGCGGTAGCGCCCGCTGTAGACGTTCTTGATGCCGAGGGCGTTGTAGTAGTGCGAGTTGTGGGTGTTGTCGCTGAAGCAGTCGTGCTCCTCCTCGGGGCTGTGCAGCAGCAGGCCGAGCTTCATGCGCTCGCCGGCCAGCTCGCCGTAGGACAGGCTGCCCATGCCGGTGAGGATGGCCGCCAGGCCGGCGTCCGGGTCGCCCTCGAGGAGGCCCTGCCGCGCGCCGCCGCCCGGCGCCCACTGCTCGGCGATCCAGGACAGATCGCTCAAGAGCAGATCGCTGGCGGCCTCGAGGTAGGCCGCGCGGCGCTCGCAGTTGCCGCCGGTGCAGTTGTCGGTGTCGAAGTCCGTGTGCGGCCGGCTGCCGGCGCCCGGGCCGGTGCCGTTCAGGTCCTGGCCCCAGAGCAGGAACTCGATGGCGTGGTAGCCGGTCGCCACATTGGCCTCGATCTCGTCGGCCTCGTGCAGGGTCTCCTCGAGCAGGGCCGGCGTGATGGCGCTGACGTCGATGGTCCGGCCGCCGAGCTTGATCGACTGGTTGGCGATGACGTTGGCGGTGTAGAGCAGGTTCTCGTCGGACTCCTCGCCGTAGAAGCCGGCGTCGACGTAGTCGATCAGGCCCTCGTCGAGCGGCCAGGCGTTCACCTTGCCCTCCCAGTCGTCGACGATGGCGTTGCCGAAGCGGTAGACCTCGGTCTGCTGGTAGGGCTCGCGGGCCGCCAGCCAGGCGGCGCGGGCGGCGATCAGCGTGGACTCGCTCGGCGCCGCGATCAGGGCGTCGATCGCCGCATCCAGCGTGCGCGCGCTGGCCAGCGAATCGGCGTAGCCTGCGGCGGCGATGTCGGCGTAGGTCTCCAGCACGGCGCGCTTGTCGGCATCGCTCGCAGCTCCCGCCGTGACGCTCGATGCCAGCCAGAAGGCACCTGCTAAGATCATGAGTCTTCTCATCTTTTCTGCCCCTCTTTGAAATCTCCGCCGAAGCCCTCGGCAACTGTGCCGAGCTTATTGATATTGAGAGTGAGTTGCAATCTCATATGTCATGTCGTATTGATCACCTCTGCGGGGCGCCCTGGAGAGCGCGAAACGAACCGTGGATCACAACGGAAGAAGACATGGAGCGTTCAACTTGGGGGGACAGCTATGCACGCTCAGAGACTCTTCTTCGCCCTTCCGATTCTCCTCGGACTCTCGACCGGCCTGTCGGCCGAGGAGAGCTATCCGCGCGTCGAGGTCGGGATCAGCTTCGAGGTCCAGAACGACGGCAACTTCGCCTCGGACGATTCGGCCAACGAGCTGAACGACCTCTACACGACGACGGAGCCCGGCATCGCCTTCTTCATCCTGCCGGGGCTGTCGATCCAGAGCGGCCTCGTCCTGGAGCCGGTGGTCGACCCGGATCCCGGTGACGACCGCTTCTTCGAGGACCACGGCTTCTACGTCGAGCAGCTCTACCTGCTGTTCGAGCAGCCGGCCTTCGCGCTCTTCGGCGGCAAGTTCAACCCGGGCTTCGGGATCTCCTGGGACGCGGCGCCGGGCCTCTACGGCACCGAGGTCGCCGAGGACAGCTACGAGCAGACCGAGCGCATCGGCTTCGGCGGCGCCGTCAACTTCGGCGGTGAGGGGATCGGCGGCGAGGGCTTCGGAGAGCACAGCCTGGCGGCCCAGACCTTCTTCGCCGACACCTCGGTGCTCAGCGAGTCCCTGGGCAAGAACCGCGGCCGGACGCGCCTGGCGGACGGCGGCACGGCCAACACCGAAGACCTCTCGTCTTTCTCCGTGACGCTCGACGGCCAGTTCCCCGACGTGACCGGCGCGCCCGGCTATCACCTCGGCTTCATCCGCAACGAGGGCGGCCGCGGCGACCCGGAGGACGAGTACGGCTTCGCCGCCGCCCTGTTCGGCGAGATTCCCTTGAACGAGGATCTCGTGCTGGCGCCCCTGGTCGAGCTCGTCCACCTGGAGAACGCCGGCGCGACCGCCGACGACCAGCAGGTCGTCACCGCCGGGGCCGGCCTGCTCTACGGGCCCTGGAACATGGCGCTGTCGCACAGCAGCCTGTTCGGCGACGGCGACAACGTCGACCGCACCCAGGTCTCCGCCGGCTACAGCTTCGACTTCGGCCTCAACGTCGATCTCGGCTACAAGCGCGACGAGACCGCCGGCGTCGAGACCCACACGGTCGGCCTGCTGCTGAGCTACGTCTTCGAGTACGGCTTTCCGAACTAGCGCGTTTTCCGCTCACGCGGAATCACGGCACCGGCCCGCTCCCCCTCCCGGCCACCCACGGCAGTATCCTATTGGCTGGCCGGGAGGGGGAGCGGGCCGGTGCCGTCCGATCGGAAAGCGCTTTAGCGCTTGAACTGCTTGCCGAGCGCCAGGCCCTGGCGCTGGTAGTTGGAGCCGATCTTGCTGCCGTAGAGGCGGTCGGGCTTCTCGATCAGGCGCTCGTAGAGCAGGCGGCCGACCACCTGGCCGTCCTCGATCAGGAAGGGCACGTCGCGGGTGCGCACCTCCAGGACCGCGCGCGTGCCCGCGCCGCCGGCCTCGGCCAGGCCGAAGCCGGGATCGAAGAAGCCGGCGTAGTGCACGCGGAACTCGCCGACCAGGGTGTCGTAGGCCAGCATCTCGGCGGCGTGGTCGACCGGCACGGTGACCGACTCGCGCGAGCCGAGGATGTAGAAGTCGTTCGGGTCGAGCACGATGCCGCGGCCGGCCTGGCCGCGGATCGGCTCCCAATAGTCGGCCGGGTCGTAGTGGGCGACCTTGTCGACGTCGACCAGGTAGGCGTTGCGCTTGGCGCGGTAGCCGATGACGTCGCTCTCGTCGCCGGCCTCGGGCTCGCACTTGACGGTGATCGCCAGCAGGCCGCGCTTCAGGCGCTCGGGGTCGGCCTCCTCGTCGACCAGGCCGACCTGGGCATGCAGGCGCTTGAGCGCCGACTCGCTCCACGTCGGCGAGCCGCGCTTGATGCGGAGCTGCACCAGGCGCGAGCCGCTGCGCACCAGGATCGAGAAAGAGCGCGGCGAGATCTCCGCCCAGAGCGCGCCGCGGTAGCCCGGGCGCACGCGGTCGAACTCGCTGCCGCCGTCGGTGATCAGGCGCGCGAAGACGTCGAGCCGGCCGGTCGAGGACTTGGGGTTGGCCAGGGCCGAGGTGCGGTGGCGCAGGCGCAGGCTCTCCATCAGCGGCACCAGATAGACGCAGCCGCGCTCCAGCACCGCGCCCTCGCGCAGGTCGATGCGGTGCATGGCCATGGCCTCGACGCGCTGGCCGACCGTGCGCTCCGGGCCGGGCAGGAAGCTGCAGGGCACGCGGTAGGCATAGGCGCCGAGCCGCAGGTCGAGGCTCGAGGGCTGGACCTGGTCCTCGTCGATCGGCTCGGCGGCGAGGATCTCGCCCTCCTCGATCGCCGCGCGCAGGGCCTGCGAGGGCAGCAGGCCGGTGCTGTGCGTCGGTGCCTGGGTGGCGATATCGCTGGCCCCCGAGAAGAGGGTCTGGACGGCTTGTTCGGGCATCGGCTGCGGCTCCGGCTGGGTCCCTGGAGTCTAGGGTTTTGCGCAAGCGTTACAATGACTTGTGGGGCTGGATTGTGCCCGGCTTCGTGCACATATGGGAGCCTTGCGAGGCCTGCGCTCCGGGCGCTTTTCCCCGTCTTTGCCGGCCTGTGGATTGCGTGGCGCGGACAAGTCTCGGGATATCCCCGGGTCCCGCCCGAAGCCTTGTGGCCGCGGGGGCGGCCTGTTACACACCGCGCGCCGGCTTGCCGGGCGCCCCGCAGTAAGAGGATCCAGACTCATGGCCGATGCCAAGGACTACAAGGTCGCCGACATCTCTCTCGCCGACTGGGGCCGCCGCGAGATCGCCCTGGCCGAGGTCGAGATGCCGGGCCTGATGGCGCTGCGCGAGGACTATGCCGGCAAGAAGCCGCTGGCCGGCGCGCGCATCACCGGCTGCCTGCACATGACGATCCAGACCGCCGTGCTGATCGAGACTCTGACCGCGCTGGGCGCCGAGGTCCGCTGGTCCTCCTGCAACATCTTCTCGACCCAGGATCATGCCGCCGCCGCCATCGCGGCCTCGGGCGTGCCGGTCTTCGCCTGGAAGGGCGAGAGCGAGGAAGAGTACTGGTGGTGCATCGACCAGACCATCCAGGGCCCTGACGGCTGGACGCCGAACATGCTGCTCGACGACGGCGGCGACCTGACCGCGGTGATGCACGACAAGCACCCGGATCTCATGGCCAACGTCAAGGGCCTGTCCGAGGAGACCACCACCGGCGTCAAGCGGCTCTACGACATGGAGGTCAAGGGCGAGCTCGACTGCCCGGCGTTCAACGTCAACGACTCGGTGACCAAGTCCAAGTTCGACAACATCTACGGCTGCCGCGAGAGCCTGGTCGACGGCATCCGCCGGGCGACCGACGTGATGATGGCCGGCAAGGTCGCGCTGGTCGCCGGCTACGGCGACGTCGGCAAGGGCTCGGCCGAGTCCCTGCGCAACGCCGGCGCCCGGGTCGTGGTCACCGAGATCGACCCGATCTGCGCGCTGCAGGCCGCCATGCAGGGCTTCGAGGTGGTGACCATGGACGACATGGCGCCGGTCGCCGACATCTTCGTCACCGCCACCGGCAACGCCGACATCATCACCATCGACCACATGCGGGCCATGAAGGACCGCGCCATCGTCTGCAACATCGGCCACTTCGACAACGAGATCCAGGTCGAGGCCCTGCGCAACCTGCGCTGGCACAACGTCAAGCCGCAGGTCGACGAGGTCGAGTTCCCGGACGGCAAGCGCATCCTGCTGCTGGCCGAGGGCCGGCTGGTCAACCTGGGCTGCGCCACCGGCCACCCGAGCTTCGTGATGAGCGCCTCCTTCACCAACCAGGTGCTGGCCCAGATCGAGCTCTGGACCCGGCCCGAGGCCTACGAGAAGAAGGTCTACGTCCTGCCGAAGGCGCTCGACGAGCGGGTCGCGGCCCTGCATCTGGCCAAGATCGGCGCCAAGCTGACCAGGCTGACCGCCGAGCAGGCGGACTACATCGGGGTCTCCCAGGAGGGCCCCTACAAGCCGGATCACTACCGCTACTAGCAGGCGCCCGGGGCCCCCGCAGCCGGCCGCCGCCGGGTTGCGGCCGGCGCGAGACTATCGACTCGGCCGATTTTTGTTATAATTCCGGGCCTTGCGGTCTCCGGGGCCCGGCTGGCGCGCCGATTCGTTAACCTTATTTTGACCATGAATCGCCGACCCTAGACCGTGAGGTAAGAAAGATTACCCGACCGGCCGTGGCGCGGACGCGCCGCCATGGCCCTTTCGGGCTGCCCACTGGGATGGGGAATGACTGGCGACGAGTTCAGTCCCTTCGCAAGCTACCTGCCGACCATCATCGTCGCTGGCCTCGGCATCGCCTTGCTGGTCGTCTCGACGGTCCTCAACCGGCGTAAGGTCAAGGACGCGCGCGAGACCGCGGCGCAGAGCCAGGAGCGCGCGATGGTTGCGGAGGCCACGCTCTCGGCGGCCCCGCTCGGCTGCTTCGCCTTCGGCCTCCCGGGCGGCCCGGCGCGCTGCTCGGTCGCCTTGGTGCAGGAGCTCGGCCTGCCGGAGCGCGAGGCCGCCCGCTTCGAGACCGTCTGCGCGGCCTTCGAGCCGGACGACGCCGAGCGGCTGACGCAGGCCGCCGAGCGCCTGCAGAGCGAGGGCCGCGGCTTCCAGACCACCCTGCGGCACCGCGACGGCTTCCGGCGCTTCGAGGCCGTCGGCAACCGCGCCTTCTTCGCCAGCGAGGAGGGCGTCTCCTCGATGATCTGGTTCCGCGACGTCACCTCCATGAGCGACGCCCTGGCCGATGCCCGCGACGAGCGCGACGAGTTCGCGGCGCTGCTCGACGCCCTGCCGGTGCCGGTCTGGGGCCGCGACGCGGACCTGACCCTGATCTACTGCAACGAGGCCTACGCCAAGGCCATCGGCCGGGCGCGCAGCGAGGTGCTGGCCGAGGGCATCGAGCTGCCCGGCGCGGCTCTGGCCCAGAGCAGCCGCGAGCTGGCCGCCCGCGCCTTCGACGGCGGCGGCGTCGAGTCCGAGACCCATCACGTGGTCGTCGCCGGCGAGCGCCGCCTGCTGGAGCTGAGCGAGCGGCCGCTGTCGCGCGGCCTGCTGCTCGGCATGGCCCGCGACGTGACCGACGTCGAGGACTCCGAGAGCGAGCTGGACCGCCACGTCGGCGCCCATGCCGAGGTGCTGGAGTCGCTGAGCAGCGGCATGGCGATCTACGGACCGGACCTGACGCTCAAGTTCTTCAACAACGCCTACGCCCAGCTCTGGCAGCTCGACGACTCCTTCCTGTCCGGCGAGCCGCACTTCGGCGACGTGCTGGAGATGCTGCGCGAGCGCCGCCGCTTGCCGGAGCAGTCGAACTTCCCGGCCTTCAAGGAAGCGCGCATCAAGCAGGTCACCACCCTGATCGAGCCGCTGGAAGAGCTGCTGCACATCCCCGACGGCTCGACCTTCCGCATGACCGTGACGCCGCATCCCTTCGGCGGCGTGCTGGTCTCGATCGAGGACGTCACCGACCGCCTGACCCTGGAGCGCTCCTACAACACCCTGATCGCGGTACAGAGCGAGACCCTGAACCACCTGGCCGAGGGTGTCGCAGTCTACGGCGCCGACGGCCGGCTGAAGCTCTACAACGCCAACTTCGCGCGGATCTGGGACCTGCCCGAGGAGCTGCTCGAGAGCGGCCCGCACATCCGCGACGTGGTGCCCAAGACGCGCCGCTTCTTCGACGTCTCCGACAAGGACTGGCCGGCCCTGATGGAGGAGATCGTCACCCAGGTGACCGAGCGCGAGACGCTGAGCCAGCGCATGGAGCGCGCCGACGACACGGTGCTGGCCACCGCCCAGGTGCCGCTGCCGGACGGCAACTGCCTGCTGACCGTGGTCGACATCACCGACACCACGCGCGTCGAGCGCGCCCTGCGCGAGCGCAACGAGGCGCTGGAGACGACCGACCGGCTCAAGTCCGAGTTCCTGGCCAACGTCTCCTACGAGCTGCGCACGCCGCTCAACGCCATCGTCGGCTTCGCCGAGATTCTCGAGAACCAGTTCTTCGGCGAGCTGAACGAGCGCCAGCTCGAGTACAGCAAGGCCATCGTCGACTCCTCGCAGCGCCTGCTGACCCTGATCAACGACATCCTCGACCTGGCGACCATCGAGGCCGGCTACCTGCGCCTCGAGCTCGCCTCGGTCGACATCGCCGCGCTGCTCGACGGCATCCGCACCCTCGGCCACGAGCGGGCGCACAACCGCTCGATCTCCTTCGTGGTCGATTGCCCCTCCGACATCGGCACCCTGGTCGGCGACGAGCGCCGGCTCAAGCAGGCGGTCTTCAACCTGGTCTCCAACGCCTTCAAGTTCACGCCGCGGGGCGGCAAGATCACGGTCTCGGCCGAGCGCGGCGTCGGCGAGGTGCGCCTCTCGGTCAGCGACACCGGCATCGGCATCCCGCTCAGCGAGCAGACCCGCGTGTTCGGCAAGTTCGAGCGGGGCAGCGCGCAGGGCCGGCAGTCCGGCGCCGGCCTCGGCCTGTCGCTGGTCAAGAGCCTGATCGAGCTGCACGGCGGCTGGGTCGAGCTGGCCTCGATGCCGGAGGAAGGCACGCGGGTCACCTGCCACCTGCCGCTGATCGCCGTGAACCGCGGCGACGACGACGAGGGCGCCGGCGAGGCGCCGCCGCCGGCGGCCCAGGTCTCGCCCGCCCTCGAAGCGGCCGAGCCCGCCGAGGCGGCGCTGGCGGCGGAGACGCCGGAGGCCGCCAACCGCAACGTCGTCGGCCGCGCCGGCAGCTAAAGCCTTGCCGGATTGGGCGGTATCGCCCGTGGCCGGTCGCGGCCAGCGCCTTGTGACTGCAACGGCCGCTCAGTAAAAGACGGGCCATGGCCCGCGCCACCTCAGAGACCCTGTTCCTCGACCTGCCGGACGAAACAGCGACCCGCCGCCTGGGCGGCGCCCTGGCGGGGCTGCTGCGCGCCGGCGACGTGGTCGCGCTCAGCGGCGGCCTGGGCAGCGGCAAGACCAGCCTGGCGCGCGCCGCCATCCGGGCCATGCCGGGCCCGGCGGGCGAGACCCTGGACGACGAAGAGGTGCCGAGCCCGACCTTCACCCTGGTGCAGATCTACGAGCGTCGGCCGGCGCCGGTCTGGCACTTCGACCTGTTCCGCCTGGAGGCGCCGGAAGAGGCCTTGGAGCTCGGCCTGGAGGAGGCCCTGGCGGAGGGCATCAGCCTGATCGAATGGCCGGAGCGGCTGGGCGACCTGCTGCCCGCCGAGCGGCTCGAGCTGCAGCTCGACTTCGCCGGGGCGCCGCAGGCGCGCCGGGCCGGCCTGCGCGGCAGGGGCGACTGGCCGGCTCGGGTGCAGTCCGTGATGAGCCTCTGCCATGGCTGACCGGGCGGCGACCATCGCGCGCTTCCTCGCGGAGCACGGCTGGGCCGACGCCCGGCGCGTGCCGCTCGCCGCCGACGCCTCCTTCCGGCGCTACGAGCGGCTGTCGCGCGCGGACGAGAGCGTGGTGCTGATGGACGCGCCGCCGCCCGAGGAAGACGTCCGGCCCTTCGCCCGGGTCGACCGGCTGCTGCTGTCGCTGGGCTTGAGCGCGCCGCGGCCGATCGCCCTCGACGAGTCGGCCGGCCTGCTGCTGTTGGAGGACTTCGGCGACCGCACCTTTACCCGCGTCCTGGCGGAGGGCGGCGAAGAGGCACCGCTCTATCGCCTGGCCGTCGAGGTGCTGATCGCCTTGCAGGACGGCTTCGACGAGTCGGCCGGCGAGGCCGCCGCGCTGCCGCCCTACGACGACGCACGGCTGCTCGACGAAGCCGCGCTCTTCGTCGACTGGTACCTGCCGGCGGTCACCGGCGAGGCGACCGCGCCCGATGCCCGGCAGGCCTATCTGGATGCCTGGCATGAGGTCTTCCCGCTGGCGCGCGCCGTGCCGAACAGCCTGGTGCTGCGCGACTACCACGTCGACAACCTGATGGTGCTGGAGCGGCGCGAAGGCGTCGCCGCCTGCGGCCTGCTCGACTTCCAGGACGCGGTGGTCGGGCCGGTGACCTACGACCTGGTCTCGCTGCTCGAGGACGCCCGGCGCGACGTCGACCCGGCGGTCGTCGAGGACATACTGGCGCGCTATCTCGACGCGCGGCCGGGGCTCGACCGCGCCGCCTTCGAGGCCTCCTATGCGGTCATGGGCGCGCAGCGCAACGCCAAGATCATCGGCATCTTCACCCGGCTCTGGCGGCGCGACGGCAAGCTCGGCTACCTGCCGCACATCGCCCGGGTCTGGCGGCTGCTGGAGCGCGACCTGCGCCACCCGGCGCTGGCCGAGCTGCGCGCGCTGCTCGACTCCCTGGCGCCTCCTGACCTGCGCCGCGTGCCGGAGGCCGCGGGATGACCGGCTGCAAGCCGCGAAGGGCCATGCTGCTGGCGGCCGGCGAGGGCCGCCGCATGCGGCCGCTGACCGAGACCATGCCCAAGCCGCTGGCCGCGCCGGGCGGCCGCAGCCTCCTGGAGCGCAGCCTGGACCGCTTGCAGGAGGCCGGCGTCGAGCAGGTCGTGGTCAACCTCTTTCACCTCGGCGAGCAGATCGAGGAGCGCCTGGCGGCGCGCCAGGCGCCGGCGATCGCCTACTCCCGCGAGGCCGAGCTGCTCGACACCGGCGGCGGCGTGACCCGGGCCCTGCCGCAGCTCGGCGCCGAGCCCTTCTATGTCGTCAACGGCGACTCCCTCTGGCTGAACGGCTGCGCGCCGGCCTTGGCGCGACTCGCGGCGGCCTGGGACGGTGAGCGCATGGACGCGCTGCTGCTGCTGCACCCGACCGCCTACGCGCCGACCTACAGCGGCGTCGGCGACTTCCTGCTGGCGCCCTCGGGCGCGGTCCGCCGGCGCCGGGAGCGCGAGGTTGCGCCCTTCGTCTTCACCGGCGTGCAGATCCTGCACCCGCGGCTCTTCGAGGGCGCGCCCGAGGGGCCCTTCTCCCTCAACCGCCTCTACGACAAGGCGGCCGAGGCCGAGCGGCTGCACGGCATCCGGCACGACGGCGAGTGGTTCGAGATCGGCACCGTGGAGGCGCTCGGCAAGGTCGAGCGCTACCTGCGTTTCGCCGATCCCCTGTCGGTGCAGCGGTGAGCGAGGCGGCCGGCAAGCTCTTCAGCATCCCGGCAGGGCTCTCTTTCGTCGACAGCTTGGCGGCGGGCCTGCTGCGCCGCTACGGCGGCGGGCCGCTCGGCCTGGCCGAGGTCACCGTCTTGCTGCCGACGCGCCGCGCCTGCCGCAGCCTGCTGGAGGCCTTCCTCGAGGCGGCCGAGGGCCGCGCCCTGCTGCTGCCAAGGCTGCTGCCGCTCGGCGACCTCGACGCCGAGGAGCTGGCCTTCCTCGAGGCGCCGGCCGAGCCGGGCAGTGCCGAGGCGCTGGCGCTGCCGCCGGCCATGCCCGAGCTGCGCCGCCGCCTGCTGCTGACCCGCCTGATCCAGCGTTGGCAGGAGGCCCGGCCGGGCGCCCTGCCCGGCGGCGCCGACCAGGCCGCGCGCCTGGCCGAGTCCCTGGCGCGGCTGGTCGACCAGGTGGAGACTGAGGGCCTGGACTGGTCGGGCCTGCGCGACCTGGTGCCGGCCGACTACGCTGATCACTGGCAGCAGACCCTGGCCTTCCTGGAGATCGTCACCGAGAGCTGGCCGGCGGTCGAGGCCGAGGAGGGTGCCATCGGGCCGGCCGCGCGCCGCCGCTCGCTCCTGGAGCGGCAGGCGGCGGCCTGGCGCCGTGCGCCGCCGGCGGGGCCCGTGGTGGTCGCCGGCTCGACCGGCAGCCTGCCGGCCACGGCCGCGCTGATCGCCACGGTCGCGGCCCTGCCCGAGGGGCTGGTGGTGCTGCCCGGCTTGGACCGCTCGCTGGACGAGGAGACCTGGTCGGCCGTCGAGGCCGACCCGAGCCATCCGCAGCACGGCCTGGCCCGTCTGCTGCGGCGGCTCGAGGCGACGCGGGCGGCGGTGCTGGATTGGCCCGAAGCGGCCGCGCCCGCCGCCCTGGCCCGGCGCGCCGACCTGCTGAACGAGGCGCTGCGGCCGGCCGCGGCGCCGGCGCCGCCGCGCGACCCGGACGAGGCCGCCAGTCCGGCCGAGGCCGAGGCCCTGACCGGCCTGCGGCGCATCGACTGCGCCAGCCCGGCGCAGGAGGCACTGGTCATCGCCATGATCCTGCGCCAGAGCCTGGAGGTCCCCGGGCGCCGCGCCGCCCTGGTGACGCCGGACCGGGCGCTGGCCCGGCGGGTCGCCGCCGAGCTGCGCCGCTGGTCGATCGAGATCGACGATTCCGCGGGCCAGCCCCTGGCGATGACGCCGCCCGGCGCCTTCCTGCGCCTGACCGCGGAGATGCTCGCCGCCGAGCTGGCGCCCCTGCCGCTGCTGGCGGCGCTGAAGCACCCGCTGGCCGCCGGCGGCGAGGCGCCCGGCGCCTTCCGGGCCAAGGTCCGCGCCCTGGAGATCGCCGTGCTGCGCGGGCCGCGCCCGGCGCCGGGCTTCGCCGGCCTGCGCGCCGCCCTGGAGGGTCACGACTCGGCCGAGGCGCTGCGGGATTGGCTGAACGGCATCGAGGCAATGGCCGCGCCCTTCCTCGAGGCGCTCGCGGCGCGGCCTTGCCGCCTGCCGGACCTGGCCGCGGGCCACGTCGCCTTCGCCGAGGCCCTGGCGGCCAGCGACGAGGCGCGCGGCGCTGCCCGGCTCTGGGCCCAGGAGGCGGGCGAGGCGGCGGCGCTCTTCGCCGCCGAGCTGATGGCCGCGGCCGACCCGGCGCTGCGGCTCGGCGGCGCCGACTACGCGGCGCTGCTGGAGTCCCTGATGGCCGGCCGTGCCGTCCGGCCCCACGGTAGCCGGCATCCGCGCCTGGCGATCCTCGGCCCCCTGGAGGCGCGGCTCAGCCAGCCGGAGGTCGTGGTCCTCGGCGGCCTGAACGAGGCGACCTGGCCGGCCGAGACCGACAGCGGCCCCTGGCTGAGCCGGCCGATGCGCGCGGCCTTCGGCCTGCCGCCGCCGGAGCGGCGCATCGGCCTCTCGGCCCACGACTTCCTGCAGGCCGCCTGCGCGCCCCGGGTCTACCTGACCCGGGCGACCCGGGTCGAAGGCACGCCGAGCGTGCCCTCGCGCTGGCTGCTCCGCCTGGACGCGCTGCTCAAGGCACGCAAACTCGCCGATGCCCTGCTGCGCGACGCGCCCGCTTGGCGGCACTGGGCCGAGGCCCTGGACCGGCCCGCGCAGGTCCTGCCCGCCGAGCCGCCCGAGCCGCGGCCCCCGGTCAAAGAACGGCCCCGCGAGCTCTCGGCGACCGAGATCACCACCCTGATCCATGATCCCTACGCGCTCTACGCCCAGCGCATCCTGGCGCTCCGGCCGCTGGAGCCGCTCGACGCCGACCCGGGCGCGGCCGAGCGCGGCATCCTGATCCACGAGGTGCTGGAGCGCTTCGTCCGGGCCCATCCCGAGGCCCTGCCGGCGGACCCCTTGGGCGTGCTGATGGCGCTCGGCGAGGCGGCCTTCCGGGCGCTGCGGGCGCGGCCGGGGCAGCGGGCCTACTGGTGGCCGCGCTTCGAGCGCATCGCCCGCTGGTTCGTCGACTTCGAGACGGAGCGGCGCCGGGGCCTGAAGCGCTCCTGGGCCGAGCTGCGCGGCGCGACGAGCATCAAGGCGCCAGCCGGGCCGGTCGAGCTGCGCGCGCGGGCCGACCGCGTCGATCTGACGGAGGGCGGCAAGCTCGAGATCTTCGACTACAAGACCGGCCAAGTGCCCCCGACCAGCCAGGTCGTCGCGGGCTTCGCCCCGCAATTGCCGTTGGAAGCGGCGATCGCCGCGGCCGGCGGCTTCCCCGAACTGCCGGCCGGGACCCCGGAAGCGCTTTTCTATCTGCGTCTGACAGGCGGCAGTCCGGCCGGCGAGCTGCGCCAGATCAGAGCCGACGGGGCAGAGCTGGTCGAGGAGGTGCTCGACGGGCTCACGCGACTCTTGGCGCACTACGACGACCCGGCGGCCGAGTACTGGGCGGCCGCCGGATCGGCATCCATGGGCTACGACCCCTACGGCCACCTGGCGCGGCGCCAGGAGTGGTCGGTCGGCGGCGGCGCCGAGGAGGGCGGATGACCGCGCGGCCCGAGACCGGCGATCCGCAGCGCCTGGCCGAGGCGGCGCAGCGCCGGGCGGCGCGGCCGGACAGCTCGGCCTGGGTCTCCGCCTCGGCCGGCTCGGGCAAGACCAAGGTGCTGGTCGACCGCAGCTTGGCGCTGCTGCTGCGCGGCGCCGCGCCGGGCCGCTTGCTCTGCCTGACCTTTACCAAGGCGGCGGCGGCGGAGATGGCCAACCGTTTGGCCGAGCGCCTGGCTATCTGGGCGACCCTGCCCGAGGCCGCGCTCGCCGAGGCCATCGCGCCGCTGCTGGACGGCCCGCCGCGGCCCGAGCAGGTCGCCCTGGCGCGCGGGCTCTTCGCCCGGGTGCTGGACGAGCCCGGCGGCATGAAGATCCAGACCATCCACGGCTTCTGCCAGTCGGTGCTCGGCCGCTTTCCTTTGGAGGCGGCCGTGGCGCCGCACTTCCGGGTGATGGACGAGCGCTCGGCCGGCGAGCTGCTGCAGGAGGCCCGGGAGGAGTCCCTGACCCGCGGCGCGGGCGGCCTCGAGCCGGCGCTCGGCGAGGTGACCCGGCATGTCCAGGAGCAGGCCTTCATGGACCTGATGGCGGCGCTGCTCAAGGAGCGCGGCCGTCTCGCCTCCCTGGCCGAGGGTCCCGGCGCGCTCGACGCGCTGATGAGCGGCCTGCGCCGCCGGCTCGGCCTCGACGATGTGCAGAGCGAGGCCGCGCTGATCGAGGCGGCCTGCGCTGATGCGGCGCTCGACCTGATGGGTTTGCGCGTCGTGCTGGACGGCCTGCTGCAGGGCGGCAAGACCGACCGCGAGCGGGGCGAGAAGATCGCCGCCTGGCTCGAGGCGCCGGAGCGCCGCGCCGAGCTGCTGCCGAGCTATCTCTCGGCCTTCTTCAAGGAGGGCGGCGAGGGCGACGTCTTCAAGACCCTGATCCACAAGCAGGCCCTCGCCGCCGCGGGACCCGGCGCCGAGGCGATCCTGACCCAGGAGGCGCAACGCCTCTACATGCTGCGCGAGCGCCTGCGCGCCGAAGCGGTGCTGCGCGCGACCGCCGGCCTGCTGCGCATCGGCGCGGCGATTCTCGAGCTCTACGGCCGGCACAAGGAGCGCCGCGCGCTGCTCGACTACGACGACCTGATCCTGCGCACGCGCGACCTGCTGAGCGCCGCGCCCGGCCGCGCCGCCTGGGTGCTCTACAAGCTCGACGGCGGCCTCGAGCATGTCCTGATCGACGAGGCCCAGGACACCAACCCCGAGCAGTGGCAGGTCGTGCAGATGCTGACCGAGGAGTTCTTCGTCGGCGAGGGGCGCGCCGAGGGCCTGCGCAGCATCTTCGCCGTCGGCGATCCCAAGCAGTCGATCTACGGCTTCCAGCGGGCCGAGCCGCGGCGCTTCGCCGCCATGCGCGATCACTACGAGGACCGCGCCGAGTCCGCCGGCCAGAACTTGGAGCAGGTCTCGCTCGCCGTCTCCTTCCGCTCCGCGGCGCCGGTCCTGGCCTTGGTCGATAAGGTCTTCGAGCCGGCCCAAGCGCGCGACGGCCTGTTCCTCGGCGACGAGCCGCTGGCGCACATCGCCGCGCGCCAGGGCGACGCCGGCCTGGTCGAGCTCTGGCCGCCGGTCGAGCCGGTCGAGCCGGCGGCGGTCGATCCCTGGGGGCCGCCCGAGGGCGACGAGGCGGACGCGGCGGCGGACTTGGCCGAGCCGCCCCTGCGCTTGGCGAGCCTGATCGCGCGCCGGATCTGGCGTTGGACTCGCGACCCGGATGCGGCCGCGGCGCCGGAGGCGCAGCTCGCCTCGAAGCAGCGGCGCATCGAGCCGGGCGACGTCATGGTCCTGGTGCGCCGCCGCAACCTCTTCGTCGAAGCCCTGGTGCGCGCGCTCAAGCGGCTCGACGTGCCGGTCGCCGGCGTCGACCGCATGGTGCTCAGCGAGCAGCTCGCGGTGATGGACCTGGTGGCCCTCGGCCGCACGCTGTTGCTGCCGGAAGACGACCTGACCCTGGCGACGGTGCTGAAGTCGCCGCTGATCGGGCTCGACGAGGAAGCGCTCTTCTTGCTGGCCCACAAGCGTGGGGAGGCTTCGCTCTGGTCGGCCTTGCGCGACCGCGCCGCGCGGGTCGAGGGCGCGCCGGCCGCGCTCGAAACTCTCAGTGCCTTGATGGCGCGCGCCGACTTCGTGCGGCCCTTCGAGCTTTACGCCGAGCTGCTCGGCGCGGGCGGCGGCCGCGAGAAGCTGATCGCCCGGCTGGGGCCCGATGCCAACGACCCGATCGACGAGTTCCTCGGCCTGGCGCTGGCCTACGAGCGCGAGCACCTGCCCTCGCTGGAGGGCTTCCTGCACTGGTTCGAGGCGGGCGGCCAGGAAGTGAAGCGCGACCTGGAGCAGGGCACGGGCGCGGTGCGGGTGATGACCGTCCACGGCGCCAAGGGCCTGCAGGCGCCGATCGTCATCCTGCCGGACACGCGGCAGTTGCCGCCGCAGGAGCGCGGCCTGCTCTGGCTCGACACCGAGGAGGACGCGGCCCTGCCGCTCTGGCCCTTGAGCCGGCGCTACGACTTCGAGGCGGCGGTCGCGGCGCGCCAAGGCCTGCGGCGCGAGCAGGAGCGCGAGCACCGCCGCCTGCTCTACGTCGCCATGACCCGCGCGGAGGACCGGCTCTACGTCTGCGGCTGGGACACGCGGCGCGCGGCGCCGGAGGAGTGCTGGTACGCCCTGATCGAGCGGGCCATGCGCGCGCTCGGCGAGCCCTACGATTTCGACTGCCGGGCGGAGCTGGACGTCGGGGGTGGGGGCGGCTGGGCCGGCCCCGCCTGGCGCTTGCAGAGCACACAGACCGCGCCGCCGGAGAAAGACGCACTGCCGCGCGACTGCGCGCCGGAGGCACCGCTGCCCGATTGGGCCGGCCGACCGCCGCCGCCCGAGCCGGCGTTGCCGCGGCCCTTGACGCCCTCGCGGCCGGGCGCGCCGGAGCCGGCCGCCGCCTCGCCCCTAGCCGAGGTCGATCCCTACCGGCGCGGTCTGCTGATCCATCGGCTGCTGCAGCACCTGCCCGACCTGCCGCCGGAGCGCCGCGAGGCGGCGGCGAAGACATACTTGGCCCAGCTTCGCCCCGTCCTGCCGGCGGAAGCCCGCGCGGCGATGATCGCCGACGTCGCCGCGGTGCTCGAGCATCCCGAGGCTGTTGCGCTTTTCGGATCAGAGAGCCGGGCGGAGGTGCCGATCGCCGGTGTCGTGGTCGGCCGCGACGGCGGCTCCCTGGTCGTGGCCGGCCAGGTCGACCGACTTGTGGTTGCGTCCGACCGGGTGCTGCTGGTCGACTACAAGACCAACCGCGAGCCGCCGACCGACAGTTCGGCGGTGTCCTTCACTTACCTTCGCCAGATGGCCTCCTACCGCGCTGTCCTGCGGAACATTTTTCCGGACCGGCCGATTCACTGCTCGCTTCTCTGGACGGTGGGTCCGCGACTTATGCAACTCAGCGATGACCTGCTCGCGGGTCACGCGCCTTGACCTGGCCGGGGCGGGCTTCCTAAGTTGGAGACCGACAAGGACCGACGGAGCGAGCCCGTTAGGCGGTCCGCCCACTAGGTTCAAGGAACACGACATGGTGACCAAAGCCGTTAGCGACGACAGTTTCGACCAGGATGTCCTGAAGGCCGGGGATCCGGTCCTCGTCGACTTCTGGGCCGAATGGTGCGGGCCTTGCAAGATGATCTCGCCGGCGCTCGAGGAGATCGCGGGCGAGATGAACGGCCGCGTGACCATCGCCAAGGTCAACATCGACGAGAACCCGCTGACGCCGCAGAAGTACGGCGTGCGCGGCATCCCGACTCTGATGCTGTTCAAGGACGGGCAGGTCGCGGCGACCAAGGTCGGCGCGCTGCCGAAGAACCAGCTCGCCGAGTGGGTCGAATCGGTTCTCTAAGCGTCCGCCAGTCGCGCGACAGAGAAGCCCCGCCGGCGACGGCGGGGCTTCGTCTTTGTGTGCCTGGCATGGTCCTGATCTAGGAGGTGAGAGTTCTCTACGAGCCGTAACGACCGGAATCGTTAGCCGGAGGCAACTGCGTCGCCGCGAGGC